>JBIIYT010000436.1:0-2554 GCA_044346675.1 Rhodoferax sp.
AGCGATCCGTTTGGATTAAGGTCGATTTGTAGCGCCCCTCCCACAAAGTGCCGGTGCGCTTTTGAGAGTCATTGAAGTAGCGCACGTAGCGCCTACCAATGGCTTGCATCATCTGCGGCACGCCTTCGGCAGTCTGGGGCGTAGCCAGCAGATGAAAGTGGTTGCCCATCAAGACATAGGCATGTATGTCGACGGCAAACTTCTTGGCGTTTTCGTCTAGCAGCTCTAGCCAGACCTGGTAGTCCTCAGCCTTGGCAAAAATAGCCTGCCGGTTATTGCCCCGCTGAATGATGTGGTGGGGATACCCGGGCAGAGTGAGTCGGGGCAAACGGGCCATGGTGCTGCAACAAATGATGGTTGCAGCATCTTAATTGGAATCCGACCCCAATAAAATTATTTAGGAGCTTTGGTAACCCTTACCTTGCCTCCGGTGGTGACCAGAATAGCAGCATCTCCGGGTGCGAACACCTCAGAACCCTTGGCTTGCACAATCGCGCGGCGTTCGCCATTTTTCAACTGCACTAAGATTTCTAAAGCGTCTTCTTTGGTAGCCATGCGCTCAATCGCATTGCCTGCAGCGGCACCCGCCACGCCCGCCAGCACACCCAACACTTGGGCTTCGCGCGACACACCACTGCCGGCGTAGCCGCCGATAGCGCCTACCACGCCACCCACCCCCGCACCAATACCGCTCTGGCTACCATCTACCGTGACAGTGCGCACGGAGAGAATGGTCGCGTCTTCCACTTGGGCCATGCGCTGGGTGTCGCCACGTTGAATCATGTCAGGGCTGCTGGTCGCGCAGCCACCCAAAACTGCCACCAGCCCCACAACCAGACTGACGTTCAAAAGCTTGTTCATAAAAGTTCCCCGAAAAGTGAATCAAATAATAAGTACACCGCCCCTAACGCATCAGGCCGTGGTTTCGTTGTCAGCCGTATTCTCTTGCGGCAATGTAAAGCGGGTGTGAAGTAAGTCTATTAAGCCGAATTCTTGGGCAATGGCCCGCAAACGCTGCGCCGCAGCTAATCTAGGCTTGCCCGTGCGCTTGGCGATGATGAGTTCGTTTTTCATGCTGTGCTCCCAACCCACCAGCTCGGTCACGGTAACTTGGTAACCCGACGCCTCCAAGTACAGGCAGCGCAACACATTGGTAATTTGACTGCCCATTTCCCGGGTGTGCAGCGGGTGACGCCACAGCTCCGCCAAGGGGGTGCGGGAGAGCGATAGCGCCTTGTGCTGACCCAAATGACGGGCCACTTCAGCCTGGCAGCAAGGCACCAGCACCATGTATTGCGCACTTTTTTGCAGCCCAAATGCAATAGCATCATCGGTCGCCGTGTCGCAGGCATGCAGCGCGGTCACGATATCCACCTGGGCCGGCAGCTGATCGGAACTGGCCGACTCCGCCACGCTCACATTAAGGAAGGACATGCGATCAAACCCAAGGCGGGTGGCCAATTCACGCGACTTGGCGACCAACTCGGCACGGGTTTCAATGCCATACACATGCCCTATTCCCAAGGCATTAAAAAATAAGTCGTAAACAATGAAACCGAGGTAGGACTTGCCAGCGCCGTGGTCTACCAAAGACAACTCGGAGGATTTACCGCCGCCGCTTTTCATGTTGCGGTGCTGGCCTGTACCAACCCTTTCTGAGCCAGCCAAGTCTTGCAACAGCTTTTCAATGAATTGAAACAGGTGGAACACCTGCTTGAGCTTGCGCCGGGAGTCTTGGTTGAGCTTGCCCTCGCGGGTGAGGATATGCAGCTCTTTGAGCAACTCAATAGACTGCCCCGGCCGAATTTCTTGCGCCACGGCATTGGCGACCAGAGTAGATGCGTTGGGTTTCATAAGGCTGCTTATTCCGTACGCCCAACCTTGAGCGCAGCCCAACCCTCGACACCTAACTTTTCCATGGTTTGCATATTGTTCTCATAAATATCTTGCGCATCGGGAAAGGCTTGCACCGCGCGGTCTACGCTTTCTTCGCGCAACAAATGCAATGTGGGGTAGGGGGAACGGTTGGTGAAGTTGGTGATGTCGTCCACCTCCGTGCCGGCAAATTGGTACTGCGGGTGCAAGCTGGCAATTTGGATCACACCGTCCAGCTCTAACTCCACCAACACCTCGTCCGCCTGGGCTAAAAAGTCATTGAAGTCCAAAAAATCACCCAAACACTCAGGCGCAATCAAAAGCGTGGTGTCGCGCTCGCTTGCATCCAGCGCCACCAAGGCTTGGAGCTCTTGCTTCAAGTCAACGAGCAACTGCTCAGCCGTTTGCGCTGCACTCACAGCATAGTGAATTTGACCTTTCACATGCACACTTTTGGCAAACGGGCACAGATTTAAACCAATGACCGCGCGCTCTAACCAAGCAATAGTGTCTCGCACAACAATGTCTTGGGCGGGTAGGGAATGATGCAATGTCATGCTGCAAAAATAGGTATGAATGGGATTAAGGCAAGCACTAAGCGAGCAAGCGCTTGCCGGTGAGGCGCACATGCTCGCGCGCTGCAAATCGGTCTGTCATGCCTGCAATGTAATCTGCTGCC
>JBIIYT010000082.1:0-8407 GCA_044346675.1 Rhodoferax sp.
ACCGAAGTGGCGCACTTCTTTGTCAATGTTAAAACGGGGGCCGAAGTGCTGGAATACACCGGCGCTTTTTGCGAGCTGTACCGGCAAGAGGGCTGGTACTTGGAGCGCACGGTGCATTTCGTTAATCGCGTCGGTCTGGACTACGTGAAGAAGCGCATTTTGGATGACCACGACGGGCGCAGGGCGTTGTGGGAACGGCTGCAGTTTGCGCTAGACGGCGAGCCCGATCCGTGGTTTGAATTTGAAAAGGCTGAGGTAGATGTACGGCAGTTCGACAAGCTCAGCGCTCCGGTCTGAACCCCTATGCACGCATGCACTTACCTCTTACGAAGCCTGAGTGGCAGCGAATTTTGCTCCGTGTCCCCCGCCCGCTTTGCGGGCTCCTCCTTAACCTACGCAGAATCCACTGCCGCTCAGGCTTCTAGCCACCGTGGAATTTGCGCAAGCAGCTACTAAAACAATAGCAAAAACAAAAACAACCGAAATTGGAACACTATGAGCAATTGGAAAAAGATCTGTTTGGTGTCGGAAATCCCCGTGCTGGGTTCGCGCTGTGTAGCTCGACCTGTAGGTATGGACGTGGCCGTTTTTCGCAATGACAAAGACGAGGTGTTTGCACTCCTAGACCGTTGCCCTCACAAAGGCGGCCCGTTAAGCCAGGGCATTGTGTTTGGCACCAGCGTGGCCTGCCCCTTGCACAACTGGACTATAAGCCTGATCGACGGCTGCGCCAAAGCACCCGATGAGGGCTGCACGCCCAAGTTTGCGGTCAAAGTCGACGACGGTGTCGTGCATCTGGATGGCAATGAACTGGCCACCCAGTCGATAGACCTGGCAGCACCGGTCGCGGGTCCTAAGCGCTAGCGCCTGCGCACATCGCACACACGCGCACTATGACCGTGATCCCTATTCACGCAGAGCCGCAAGCCAGCTTGCCGCGCTCTACCCGTTCCACCTGCCCGTATTGCGGCGTGGGCTGCGGTGTGATCATCGAGTCCAGCGGCAAGCAGATTACCGGGGTGCGGGGCGACCCAGAGCACCCTGCCAACTTCGGTCGGCTGTGCTCCAAGGGCTCTACACTGCACCTCACTGCCAGCGCCAATGTCACCCAGCAAACACGGCTGCTGCACCCCCAGCTGCGCGAGCACCGCGGCAAGCCCCCACAGGGCGTGGGCTGGGACAAAGCGCTGGACTTTGCGGCAGAGGCTTTTGCACAAATCATCCGCGAGCACGGGCCCAATGCGGTGGGCTTTTATGTGTCGGGGCAGCTGCTTACTGAGGACTATTACGTCTTCAACAAACTGGCCAAGGGCCTGATTGGCACAAACAACATCGACACCAACTCGCGCCTGTGCATGAGCAGCGCGGTGGCGGGCTACAAGCAAACGCTGGGGGCAGACGCGCCGCCTAGCTGCTATGACGATGTGAACCATGCGAGCACCATCTTCATTGTGGGCTCCAACACGGCATATGCGCACCCCATTTTGTTCAGACGCATTGAAGACGCCAAGAAAAAGAACCCTGCGCTCAAAATCATCTTCTGCGACCCCCGGCGCACCGATACCGCCGAGATAGCCGACCTGTACCTCGGCATCCAGCCTGGCACCGACGTGATGCTGTTTAACGGCATGCTGCACATCATGCTGTGGGAAGGTTGGACCGACCCCGCCTTTATTGCCGCCCACACCAATGGCTTTGAGGCCCTCAAAGCCACCGTGCGCGACTACACGCCTGAGTTGGTGGCGCAAACCTGCGGCATTAGCCAAGAAGACCTGGTGCAGGCCGCGAGGCTGTTCGCACAGAGCCCAGCAACGCTCAGCCTGTACTGCCAGGGCCTCAACCAATCCAGCAGCGGCACGGCCAAAAATGCTGCACTTATCAACCTGCACTTGGCCACCGGCCACATTGGCAAGCCCGGCGCAGGCCCGTTTTCGCTTACCGGCCAGCCCAATGCCATGGGCGGGCGCGAAGTGGGTGGCCTGGCCAATTTGCTCAGCGCCCACCGCGATATGGCCAACCCTGCGCACCGCGCAGAAGTGGCTGCCCTATGGGGCTTGGACAGAATAGGTCGCGAAGTGCCCGCCACGCCCGGCAAAACGGCGGTAGAAATGTTCCAGGCCGCCGCAGACGGTGAGATCAAGGCCCTTTGGATTGCCTGCACCAACCCCGCCCAAAGCATGCCCGACCAAACGGTGGTGCGCCGCGCGCTGGAGCGCGCCGAGTTTGTAGTGGTGCAAGAAGCCTTTGCCACTACCGCCACCTGCGCTTATGCCGACCTGCTGCTGCCCGCCACTACCTGGGGCGAAAAAGAAGGCACCGTGACCAACAGCGAGCGACGTATCAGCCGGGTGCGCGCGGCGGTAGCGGCCCCCGGCCCCACTGAGAGTGGTCCGCGGCACGACTGGGCCATTGCAGTGGACTTTGCGCAGCGGCTAGAAAGGCTCTTACCTGCGCCAATCCAGCATACCTTGTTCCCCTACCTAACGCCTGAATCCATCTGGCTCGAGCACCGCGAATCCACCCGCGGGCGCGACTTGGACATCACCGGCATGAGCTACCGCCTCTTAGAGGCAAGCCCCCAACAATGGCCCCTTAAAGAAGGCGAAACCGCCGGCAAGGCACGGCTGTACGAAGACGGCATCTTCCCCACCGCCAACGGGCGGGCCAACTTTGTCAACACGGTGTACCGACCGGTGGCCGAACCGCGCGAATCGCGCTACCCGTTTTCGCTTACCACCGGGCGCCTGCGCGACCAGTGGCATGGCATGAGCCGCACTGGAACGCTGGGGAGTTTGTTTGGGCATGCCAGCGAACCCTGCGTGCAAATGCACCCGCAAGACATGGAACGCCGCCTGCTTAAAGAAGGCGACCTGGTGCACGTCACCAGCAAGCGCGGCTCCATCATGGTGCCGGTGCAGGCAAGTGCCGAGATGGGCTTGAGCCAAGTGTTTATGGCCATGCATTGGGGCGAAGAATTTATCAGCGGGGTGAGCGCCACCGGGCAGCGTCTAGCAGGTGTGAACGCACTCACCACCTCGGCCTATTGCCCGGACTCCAAACAGCCCGAGTTCAAGCATGCGGCGGTGAAGGTACTCAAGGCCGACTTAACTTGGACGCTGCTGGCAGTGGCCTGGCTGCCTAGCCAACAGGCGCTAGCCACTCGCACCCAGTTGCAAGCGCTGATGGCACATTTTTCCTTTGCCAGCTGTGTGCCCTTTGCCAGCACTTCAACCGCAAACACCGCGGCAAGCCCCCGCACCGGAGTGCTGTTTCGCGCAGCACACTACGAGAGCGTGGCCCCCGCAGTGCTGCAGCACATAGAAGCTCTGATCCACCTCGACGGCGACGACGTGGCGCGCTACGCCGACCCCAGGCGGGGCCAACGCCGCGCTGTGCGCCTGCTGCGCAACACAGGCAACGCAGACAGCACCGACAACACCACCCTAGAAGGCTTTTTGCTGGCGGGCGACACCAGCGCACAGAACTGGATTACACCCCTGCTACAAGACGAGCAAGCGGTGCAAAACTATGGCCGTGCCTTGTTAGCACCGGGATCCAAGCCACCAATGGCAGTGGTATCACCCGGTAAAACGGTGTGCACCTGCTTTAACGTGAGCGATAACGCCATTGAAACCCATCTGCAAAGCTGCCAAGGCACACCAACCGAACAGCTTGCATCGCTTCAAAAGGCGCTGCAATGCGGCACCAACTGCGGCTCGTGCGTGCCACAGTTGCAACGTATGGTGCGCGCCCATGTAGAGCCCAGCGCTACCTCGGCATAACCTAGGCTTAAGCACAACATAAGCAAATAGCCCACGGTCATCAGCATTCAGGGACAATTGCACCATGGGCATTGGCAAATACATCAAAGAAATAGGCCGCGGCAAAGACGGCGCGCGAGCCTTGACGCGCGAGCAGGCGGCTGACTTGTTTGGCCAAGTGCTAGACGGTACGGTGACTGACCTGGAAATAGGCGGCTTTTGTCTGGCCATGCGCATCAAAGGCGAAACGCCACAAGAGATGGCTGGCTTTCTGGACGCCACCCACCAGCGCTTGCAATTGGTGCCTAGCGCTGGAGAGACTCCCACCATCGTCATCCCCAGCTACAACGGTGCGCGCAAGCTACCGGTGCTCACCCCGCTGTTGGCATTGCTGTTGGCGCACCAAGGCTTGCCTGTGCTCATCCATGGCACGGCTACCGAGTCCACACGCGTTTTAACGTCAAAAGTGCTTGAAGCCCTAGATATACCTGCGCAAAAAACCATAAAAACAATAGCGGCTGGCGAAGTAGCTTTTGTGCCCACCGCGCTTTTATGCCCCGGCTTAGAACGCGTGCTGGACGTGCGCCGCGTGGTGAACCTGCGCAACCCAGCCCACAGCCTGGTCAAACTCATGAACCCCTGCGCGGCTAAGAGCCTGCTGGTGACTAGCTACACCCACCCCGAGTACGCCATCTCTATGGCCGCCACCCTGGAGCTGATGCAATCTAACGCCCTGCTGCTGCGCGGTACCGAGGGCGAAGCGGTGGCCGACCCCCGGCGAAGCCCTAAAATGCAGGCATTCGTGGGCGGGCAAGCGGTTGATCTGCAAACGCACCAAAGCGGACCGCTGGCTACCTTGCCCGAGTTGCCTACCGAGATAGATGCTGCCACCACCGCAGCCTACATACGCCAAGTGTTGGCAGGGCAACAAGCGGTGCCTGCCCCCATCGCTCAACAAGTGGCCCATATATTGCTGTTGTCAAAGTCATTGCTCTAGCCCAGTCATTATGAAAACTGATTTGTCACACCCATCGGCCAGCGGCCAGGTCACCTTGGTGGGTGCAGGCCCGGGCGACCCAGACTTGCTCACCCTCAAGGCAGTGAAAGCCATTGGAGCGGCTACCGTACTGCTGGTGGACGACTTGGTGAACGAGGCCGTGTTGCAGCATGCCGCGCCCAGTGCGCGCATCGTGCACGTGGGCAAACGCGGAGGCTGCAAGTCCACACCGCAGTCGTTCATAGAAAAGCTGATGATCACCGCCGCACAAGAGGGCGAAAACGTGGTGCGCCTCAAAGGCGGTGACCCGTTCATCTTTGGCCGCGGGGGCGAAGAGGTAGAAAGCCTGCAAGCGGCAGGTGTGCGTGTGCAGGTCATCAACGGCATTACCTCAGGCCTTGCCGCCATCAGCAGCCTGAATGTGCCACTCACCCACCGCGA
The DNA here is from genome assembly GCA_044346675.1 of Rhodoferax sp. Taxonomy (GTDB): domain Bacteria; phylum Pseudomonadota; class Gammaproteobacteria; order Burkholderiales; family Burkholderiaceae_C; genus Allorhodoferax. The sequence continues at coordinate 5,200 of JBIIYT010000082.1, forward strand.
CCACGCGCACGGGGTGGTGTTCGTCACCGGCCACGCCAAGCCCGGTGACCATGGCACCGACTGGCGCACCTTGGCCCAGACTGCAGCCCAGGCCAAGCTCACCTTGGTGATTTATATGGGCGTGAGCGGTGCGGCCCACATTGAGCGTGAGCTGCTGCACGGCTTGAACGCCAGCACACCCACAGCCATCATCCAAAACGCCAGCCTGCCCACGCAGCGCCATGTGCTGTGCACTTTGGGCGAGCTTACGCACACCATCCAGACTGAGGGCATGGCCAGCCCCAGCGTGATTGTGGTGGGCGATGTGCTGCAGGGCCTGCGGGCGAGGGCTGAAGCGGTCGACGGGGCGGAGCTGCGTCTGGGTTAAGTGTGTAAACCCCTTTGCCCTGCTGGTCATTTGGCTGTCGTATCATTCGAGGCAGTTTTTCTCCCCAAAGCGCCATGTCCATCAACCACATAGCAGACCAGTTCTTGCATGCGTACCAGTACGATGGTGTGTTTGAGGGTGGCTTGTCGTTTCGCAAAGCCATGGCCAAAACGCGCCTTGACTCCACGCCTGAAAGTCTGGCACGCATTGACCACTTGCTCGGGAAAATTCACACCCGCTTTAACCCCAGCCGCATTGACTTCATCAAAAACCCGGCCAATGTCAATTTTCTGTACCTACTCTCCTTCTACATCGGCCACGTGATTGCCACCAGCACGGGCGCCACGCTCAAGTGGTACGCCTACGATGAGCTACAGACCGCCATGCCTGAGCAGGCGGCCTTGTTTCCCCCGGGCTTTAGCAGCTCAATTACCTGCGTAGTGTCGGGCGGCAGCAGCCGCGCCGGCTTTTTTGCACCACTGCCCGGCATAGAAGCGCGGCTGTTTGAAGACAGTCCGCTCAAAAGCGTAGCCACCCGGGCCTCGGCGTTCATGCAAGCCATATAAGAGCTTTGACCCACTTTTTTTGATCCTCATGCCCACGACCCTTACCCCTTCCACCGTTGCAGCCCCCATTCGCTCACAGTACGAAGACTTCATGCGCCATGTAGATACCCATGGCGTATTCAAGGCAGACCGCACGGGCACGGGCACCCAAAGTGTGTTTGGCTACCAAATGCGTTTCGATTTGAACGAAGGCTTTCCGCTAGTGACCACCAAGAAGGTGCACCTGCGCTCCATCATTCAAGAGCTGCTGTGGTTTCTGACTGGCTCGGCCAACAACAACTGGCTCAAAGAGCGCGGCGTAAGCATTTGGGACGAGTGGGCCAAGCCCGATGGCGACCTGGGGCCCGTGTACGGCGTCCAGTGGCGCAGCTGGCCTACGCCGGGTGGCGGGCACATCGACCAAATTGCCGAGGTCATGAAAACCCTCAAGACCAACCCCGATTCGCGCCGCATTATTGTGAGCAGCTGGAACGTGGCCGAGCTGGACAAAATGGCGCTCATGCCCTGCCACGCCTTCTTTCAGTTTTATGTGGCCCCGGCGCAAACACCCGGGGGCAAAGGCCAATTGAGCTGCCAGCTCTACCAGCGCAGCGCCGATATCTTTTTGGGCGTGCCTTTCAACATTGCCAGCTACGCGCTGCTCACCCACATGGTGGCGCAGCAGTGCGACTTGGACGTGGGCGACTTTATCTGGACCGGGGGCGACTGCCACATCTACAGCAACCACGCCGAGCAAGTGGCCTTGCAACTGAGCCGGGCGCCCTACCCCTACCCCACGCTCCATATCAAACGCCACCCAGAGAGCATCTTCGACTACCAGTATGAAGACTTTGAGGTGCTGGGCTACGAATGCCACCCCGCCATCAAAGCGCCGGTGGCGGTGTAGTCACTTGCGGGCGTACTCTGCATGCAGCTGCACCTTATTTTTGCCCGCGCCGCCAATGGCGTGATTGGCTACAACAACACCCTGCCTTGGCATTTGCCAGAAGACATGGCGCATTTCAAGCGCACCACACTTGGCTGCCCCGTCATCATGGGGCGCAAAACGTGGGATTCTTTGCCCCCCAAATTTCGCCCCCTGCCGGGCCGCCTGAATGTGGTAGTGAGCCGCCAGCCAGACTGGCAAGCCCCAGGCGCTCTTGGCGCGGGCTCGGTCGCGCAAGCCGTACAGCTGTGTGCCACGCACGCCAGCGCACCTGCACACGCTTGGGTCATTGGCGGCGCGCAAATTTACGCCCAGGCACTACCCTTGGCCAGCACGGCGGTCGTTACTGAAATAGATGCAGTGTTTGAAGGCGATGCCTTCGCCCCCAGCTTCGGGCCTGACTGGGTGGAGACTTCCCGCGAAGCTCACGTCGCAGCCAATGGACTGGCATTTAGTTTTGTGACCTACACGCGCACCTGACCATGAAACTCGCCACTTGGAACGTCAATTCGCTCACCGTGCGCTTGAGCCAAGTACTGGACTGGCTGGCCGCCAACCCGGTGGACGTACTGGGCCTGCAAGAGCTCAAGATGACGGACGACAAGTTCCCCGCCGATGCGTTTTTAGCAGCGGGCTACCACGCCCAATGGTTTGGCCAAAAAACCTACAACGGCGTGGCCCTGCTCAGCCGCACCCCGGCCACCGATGTGGTGAAAAACATTCCCGGCTTTGACGACGACATGGCGCGGGTGATTGCCGCCACGGTGGATGGCATACGCGTCATCTGCGCCTACTTCCCCAACGGGCAAGAGCCGGGCAGCGAGAAGTTTGAATACAAAATGAACTGGCTCCAAGGCCTGCGCGCTTGGATCAAGCAAGAGCTACTTGTGCACCCTAAGCTGGTGCTCATGGGCGACTACAACATTACCTTTGACGATGCCGATGTGTGGGACCCGGTGGGCATGCGCGACCAAATTCACTGCACCGAAGAAGAGCGCTACCACCTGCGCGCCCTCATTGCGCTGGGCTTGCACGACAGCCTGCGCTTCTTTCCGCAGCCCGACAAGAGCTATTCGTGGTGGGACTACCGCGACTTTGCTTTCAGACGCAACCGCGGCTTGCGCATAGACCACATTTTGGTGAGCAACGCACTCAAAGCCGAAGTGACGGCCTGCGCCATTGACAAGACACCGCGCTCCAACGAGCGACCCAGTGACCACACGCCGGTGGTGGTCACCTTGGGCTAAGCCACCTTCAACCTAGAAACGGCAGTTCACGACCTGCAATAGCCCGCTGAGCGAGCAATGGCGGGGGTTCGCGGGGATTTGGCACACTCACCCAATGGGTGAA
>JBIIYT010000133.1:0-6629 GCA_044346675.1 Rhodoferax sp.
GTGCTCAAGCTGGGCTCTATCCAGGCCAAGTTTGAAAGCTTTGGCTTTGAGGCAATCACCATCGATGGCCACGACGAGGCCGCCATCCACAACGCTATCACCCAGCTCTGGGCCAGCGACTCAACCGCCCCCAAAGCTCTCATCGCCAAGACCGTCAAAGGCAAGGGCGTGCCGTTTATGGAAAACAACAACGCCTGGCACTACACCCGGCTGGATGCCAACACCTATGCCCAAGCGCTTGCTGCAGTTAACGCACGTGCTGCGGGAGGTGCAGCATGAGAGCCGCCTTTTCTGCCGCGCTGGTGCGCTTGGCCCAAGCCGACCCCAAGGTGTTGCTGCTCACCGGCGACCACGGCTATGCACTGTTTGACGACTTTCGCAAACACTGCCCCGCGCAGTACATCAACGCGGGCATTGCCGAGCAAAACATGGTGGGCATGGCCGCAGGCTTGGCGCGCGCGGGTTTTCGGCCCTTTGTGTATGGCCTGGCCGCCTTCATCCCGGTGCGGGTGGTAGAGCAAATCAAATTGGACGTGGCCCACGACCAGCTGCCGGTGATTTTTATTGGCGACGGTGCGGGCTTCGTGTACAGCACCTTGGGCACCAGCCACCAGTCGGCCGAAGACATTGCCTGCACCCGCGCCATTCCTCACTTGTCCATCTTCTCCCCGGCAGACCGCTTTGAGGTGACTGCATGTATGGACATGGCCTACGCCGCCAAGTCAGCCGTGTATTTGCGCATGGGCAAGTCTGATTTGGGCGATGTGCACACTGCCGTGCCCACGGCCCGCGTGGGCAGTCTCATTCCCGTACGTGCGGGCCAGTCAAAGGACATCAGCTTCATCGCCACCGGCTCTATGGTGCGCGCGGCCGTGGATGTAGCCACACAGTCTTACCCCGGGGCTACCGTGTGGAGCGCCCCCACCATCAAACCCCTGGACAGCCAACAGGTCAGCACCATTTGCAAACACAGCCGCGTCCTTGTCGTCTTAGAAGAGCATTCGGTCTTGGGCGGGCTGGGCTCGGCTATTACCGAGATTGCGTGTGAATTGGCACCCACACGGGTGCTGCGCATTGGCGTGAACGACCGCTTCTCGCACCACTGCGGCAGCTACGACTATTTGCGCAAAGAGCATGGCTTGGACCAAGCTGCCATTGAACAGCGCATCCGCGCATTCATGGGCCAGAGCTAAGCAATGCACATTGCCATTTTGGGGGCCACCAGCCAGATCGCTAAAGATCTGGTGCAGTCATTTGCGGCACAGGGTGCCCACCAACTGAGCCTGTTTGCGCGCAGCCCGCAGGTGGTCACACGATGGTTGCAACAGTCTGGCCTGACAGGCTTACAGGCACCGCACCAGGTGCTGGACTTCACCCAGTTTTCTGCAGATGCCCACTTTGACGCCATCATCAACTTCGTCGGCGTGGGCAACCCCGCCCAAGCAGTGGCCATGGGCGCTTCCATTTTTGATGTCACGCTGCAATACGACACCCTGGCGTTGGACTATGTGCGCAGCCACCCGCAGTGCAAATACATTTTTTTAAGCAGCGGTGCCGCGTATGGCGCAAGCTTCTCTGAGCCCGCTACCCAGCACACCCAAGCCCGCATTGCCGTTAACCAGCTGCAGCCGCAAGACTGGTATGGAGCCGCCAAACTGCATGCCGAGTGCCGCCACCGCGCGCTTAGTCCTTTGCCCATCGTAGACATTCGGGTGTTCAACTACATCAGCGCAAGCATGGACGCATCGGCCGCGTTTTTCACGTCTGACATGTTGCGTGCCATACAAACTCGCACCACCCTTGCCACCAGCGGCAGTTCCATGGTGCGCGATTACTTGGGGCCTGAAGACTTTCACCAACTGGTGCAAAAGATATTGAGCGCCCCCGCCACCAACGCGGTGGTGGACTGCTACTCGGCAGCCCCGGTAGAAAAAATGGCCCTACTCGCCGCCGCGCAAGAGCGCTATGGTTTGGTCTACACACTCACGGACGCAGCAGCGGGCACCAACGCCACGGGCCTGAAAACAAACTACTTTTCCACCCACCCCGGAGCCCAAGCGTTTGGCTACGCGCCCACCCACACCGCGCTTGCCAATGTGCTCCATGCGTTTGATATTTGCTTAGGGACATAGCACCATGCCGGACACCCTTACCGCCGCAACCAACCCAGACGCAGTTGCCGCGCCGCCCCCTCAAGGCGTAGCGGAAAACCCTGAACAAGCTTTTGAATGGGCCGCGCAAGGCCAGCTGTCTCTCATCGGGCTGTTTAACGCAGCCCAGCAGCTCACCAACCAGCAGCAACCCGAACGCACCGTGGCCTTGTATCGGCTGTGGCTGCAACACACCCAGTCGCCCGTGGCCTACGCGGCGCACTTCAACCTGGCCATCATCCTCAGCAATGCGAAAGACAATGTGGGCGCAGAACAGGCCTACCATGCGGCCCTTGCCATCAAGCCCGACTTCTTAGAAGCCCACCTTAACCTGGGCACCCTGCTAGAAGCCATGGGCCGCCCCGAGGAGGCCTTGAACACTTGGCGCCGCGTGTTGGAAGTAATTGACCCCAGCATTGCCAACGACCGCCCCTTCCACACCCAAGCGCTCAACAACCTGGGCCGTCTGCTCGAAATCCACAAACGCTACCCCGAAGCGGAAGACATGCTGCGCGCCAGCTTGGTGCTAGACCCCAAGCAGCCCAACGTCATTACGCACTGGGTGCATTTGCGCCAAAAACAATGCAAGTGGCCCGTGTACGCCCACATCGAAGGCATCTCTACCGCCGAGATGGTGGCCGCCACCTCCGCCTTGGCCATGCTCAGCGCGTCCGGAGACCCTGCGGTGCAGCTCGCTGCAGCGCAGCGCTTTGCGAAAGAAAAAGTGCTCTCAGGCGTGGCTCCGCTCTCGCAAAAAGGCAGCTATGGCCACAAGCGCTTGCGCATTGGCTACTTGTCGTCTGATTTTTGCACCCACGCGGTGTCCATACTCATTGCCGAACTGCTGGAGTTGCATGACCGCACACGGGTAGAGGTGTATGGCTTTTGCTGGAGCCGCGAAGACGGCAGCCCCTTGAGAGCGCGGGTGGTGGCGGCCATGGACCACCACATCAAGATTGGGGCGATGAGCGACGAGCAGGCCGCGCAATGCATACGCAGCCATGAGATCGACATCCTCATCGACCTGCACGGCTTGACCTTGGGCATGCGGGCCGATATTTTGTCCTACCGCCCTGCGCCCGTGCAGATTACCTACCTGGGCTTTATAGGCTCCACCGCCCTGCCCGGCATTGACTATGTGCTGGCCGACCGCTTTGTCATCCCCCCCGAGCTCACACCGTTTTTTACCGAGAAGCCGCTGTACTTGCCCAATAGCTACCAGGTGAATGACCGCCAGCGCGTCATAGGCCAGCGCCCCACCAAAGCGGCCTGCGGCCTGCCCGAAGACGCCTTCATCTATTGCTGCTTCAACAACAACCACAAGTTCACGCCCGAGGTGTTTGGCAGCTGGATGCGCATCCTCAAACGTGTGCCCACCAGCGTGCTCTGGCTCATTGCCGACAACGCGCAGATTCGCGAAACCCTGTGCTTAGCCGCCGAGCGCCAAGGCGTGCCACGCAGCCGCCTGATATGTGCGGGGCGCGTGGTGCCGGCAGACTACTTGGCGCGCTTTCAGGTGGCAGATTTGTTTTTGGACACCCAGCCCTTCAACGCCGGTGCCACCGCCAGCGATGCGCTGTGGGCAGGCTTGCCCCTGCTCACCTGCGCGGGCAAAACCTTCTCTTCGCGCATGGCGGGCAGCCTGCTGCAAGCGGTGGACCTGCCCGAGCTCATTACCTACAACTTGCAAGACTATGAAGACAAGGCGGTCGCCCTGGCCCAAGAGCCCGGGCGCATAGCCGCCATGAAGCAGCAGCTAGTGGCCAACCGCTTAAGTTGCGCTTTGTTTGACACCCCACGTTTTGTGCGCGACTTGGAAATGGTGCTGGAAAACGTGGCCTACAAGGGCCCATCTATCTATGCCAGCGCGGCCCCCGCATCGGTGGCGCAGGTGGCAACCGGTGGGGGCGTGACCTCGGCCTTGGTGAGTGTGCTCATCCCCACCCACAACCGGCCCGACTACATGGAGATTGCCCTCCAAAGCGTGCTCGCCCAAAGCTACGGCAACATTGAGATCGTCATTAGCGACAACGGCGATGACACCCTCAGCCAAGAGCGCATCGCGCCTTACCTAGCGAGCCACCCCAACATCAAATACTTCCGCAAGCAAGGCATGACGGCGGTAGAAAACTTTGACAAGTGTTTTGAGCTATCCACGGGTGAGTACATCAACTACCTGATGGACGACGACGTGTTTCATCCGGACAAAATCCAGCGGATGATGCACTACTACACCCACTACCCCAAGGTGGGTTTGGTGACCTCATTTCGCCAGCTCATTGATGCCAATGGTCAGCCACTCCCCCCCCTGCCGGGTACTGAAAAACTGTTCCCCATAGACACCGTGGTCACCGGCCAGTCGCTAGGCGGCCACATGCTGCGCAATGGCAACAACCTGGTGGGCGAGCCCACCACGGTGCTCATTCGCCGGGCGGACGTGAGCGGCGCCTTTGGCACCTTTGCCGGGCGGCGCTACAAGGTGCTGAGCGATGTGGCCACTTGGCTGCAAATCTTGGCCACGCGGGACTGCGTGTACATCAGCGACCCCTTGAGCTACTTTCGCATGCACGCCGAGCAAGACCAGCGCGGTGGGTCTATTAAGGTCAACGCCTCTATGGAGTGGTATGGCATGTTTATCGATGCCCATAAGCAGCAACTCTTCATCCAAGACCGCGCGGAATTCTTAAACCTCTTGGCGGGAAAAATGGGCGGCTTTGCCTCTTACATTGCCATGAACCACCAAGACATTCGCAGCGGCAACTACCAGCACGCCGCCATTTGCGACCTGATACACCAAGGCTATCAACTTCTATTAGAAGGCTAGTTCGGGCTAATTCGGCGGTTTAACGCCCCGCCCCCTATGCCAAACTGCCCTACATTTACCAGCAGCGCGAGGAAAATACGATGGACATGCAAGCCGACGGAAGTGCCCTGATCGAGTTTTTTGAGACCCAAGAACACCGCCTCATCCACAAATGGATGCACTACTTTGAGGTGTACGACCGCCACTTCGCCAAATTCCGCCACAAACCGCTTTCCATGATCGAATTTGGCGTGTGGCAAGGCGGCTCGCTGCAAATGTGGAAAAACTACTTTGGCCCGCAAGCCGTGATCTACGGCGTAGACATCGACCCCCGCTGCGCCACGCTGGGCGAAGAAAACATCACCATCATCCGAGGCGACCAAGAAGACCGCGCCTCGCTGCGCTCCATCAAGGCGTCGCTGCCCAAATTCGACATCATCATTGACGACGGTGGCCACACCATGATGCAGCAGATCGTCACTTTTGAAGAGATGTTTGAACACCTTAAAAGCGGCGGCGTGTACCTGTGCGAAGACTTGCACACCAGCTACTGGGCCGGGTTTGGCGGCGGCCACCGCAACCCCAACTCCTTTATTGAATACTCCAAGCGCCTCATAGACCAGCTCAACGCTTGGCATTCGCAAGAAACCGGCTTTGCGGTGGACGACTTTTCGCGCAACGCTTTTTCCATGCACTACTACGACAGTATCTTGGTCATAGAGAAGCGCGACATGGTGGCCCCCAACAACCGCATGCGCGGCACGCCATCGTTCCCACTCAACGCTGCCGAGCAAAACGTGCTGAACAAGGGCTAAGCGCATCATGGATAACGTGGACAACATGGACGACGTGGACATCGGCTCCATCCCCGTTATAACGGTGTCATACAACACGCCGGACTTGGTGGCCGACCTGCTCACCACCTTTCGCCAGCACTACGACAACAAAATCTACATCATCGATGGTTCGCAAGACCCCTACGCAGGGCTCACAGCCGGCATCGCGGCGCAGCACAAAAATGTGGAGTTCATCCACTTCAACTTCAACATCCACCACGGCCCCGGCATGGCCTGGGCCTTTACGAACCTCAAGCTCAGCGGCCCGGTGCTGGTGCTGGACTCTGACCTCTCGGTACTGCGCGGCGGCTTTATTGAAACGCTGGTAGAGGCACTCGAGCCACACATGTATGGCGTAGGCCAGCTCAACTATGTGAATCGGGGCGGCTTTGATGTGGACAAGCCAGAAGGCGCGCTGCTCTACCTGCACCCGGCGCTCATGCTGTGCAATATCGACGTGGTGAAGCAATGGCCCCTGCCCGTCAAACACGGTGCCCCCATGATTGAGGCCATGACCGCCCTGCACGACGCGGGCAAGTCTGACTTGCTAGGGCACATCGAGTGGGTGCGCGAAGACTTCTCTAAAACCGAAGTGAAAAACTTCATCCGCCATGACTGGCAAGGCACAGTCGCCCGCACCGGCGGCTACCATCTGGAAGAATGGCAAAGGAGCGTTATGCAAACCCAACTAGAAAAACTCAACCCCACAGCTCCCCAAAACTACAACCACGATTTGGTGCGCATGATCCCCACCAACGCGCGTGGGGTGGTGGAAGTGGGTTGCAACAACGGGGCGCTGGCCAACGTGTACAAAGGCATTAACCCGAGCTGCAAATACAC
>JBIIYT010000437.1:0-2550 GCA_044346675.1 Rhodoferax sp.
GTGCACCCGCACTTTTGAGGAGCAAGAGTTTGATGATGCAGAGGGCTGGGCTTATGGCTTTTGCGAAGGTGTGAAGCTCAGCCAACCTACATGGCAGGCCTTGCTGGATGACCCTGAGGGTGAGCGCTGGTATCGCCCTATCGGCTTGTTGGGCGAGGATGACTACTCTGCAGACCAAGATGACCTAACCGCGACTCCTGCGCAGCGCCATGCGCTGGCGGAAGAGATTGGTAAAAATTTGCCCTACATCCATGCTTTTTGGCTGCCGATGCGTGAGGCTATTAACGAACGCCAACGGGCGCAGCGCATGAGCAACAAAGTGGGCCGCAACGAGCCTTGCCCCTGCGGCAGTGGTAAGAAATTTAAGAAGTGCTGCGGTGCGCCGTCGCAGCTGCACTGACCCGCTTCACCTATCCACATCAACATGACCGAACAAAACCAAAAACAACTGGGCAACACCCTGTGGGCCATTGCCGACCAACTGCGGGGGGCCATGGATGCGGATGACTTCCGCGACTACATGCTGTCATTCCTGTTTCTGCGCTACCTGTCTGACAACTACGAGGCAGCGGCCAAGAAGGAGCTGGGCAGTGATTACCCCCAGGTAGAAAAGAAGGACGACAGCAGTGCACGCCCGGTGCCCCTGGCGCTGTGGTACGCCAACAACCCGGCGGACGTGACTGCGTTTGAAAAGCAAATGCGCCGCAAGGTGCACTACGTCGTGCAGCCGCAGCACTTGTGGAGCAGCATTGCCAATATGGCCCGCACCCAAAGTGATGAGCTGCTCAACACGCTGCAAGCGGGGTTCAAGTACATCGAAACAGAGTCTTTTGAGAGCACGTTTCAGGGCTTGTTTTCTGAAATTGACTTGGGCTCGTCCAAACTGGGCAAAGGCTACCCAGAGCGCAATGCCAAGCTGTGCAACATCATTAAAAAGATCGCCGATGGGTTGGCAGAGTTCTCTGACAAATTGGACACCTTAGGTGACGCTTACGAGTACCTGATTGGCCAGTTTGCCGCGGGCTCGGGTAAGAAGGCTGGCGAGTTTTATACGCCGCAGCAAATCTCCGACATCCTTTCCACCATCGTCACGTTGGACAGCCATGAACCCAAGATGGGCGTGAAGCAGCGGCTAGACAGTGTGATGGACTTTGCATGTGGCTCGGGCTCGCTGCTGCTGAATGTGCGCAAAAAGACCAAAGATGCTGGCGGCACTATCGGCAGAATTTACGGGCAAGAGAAAAACATCACCACCTACAACCTGGCACGCATGAACATGCTGCTGCACGGGGTAAAGGACACGGAGTTTGAAATCTTCCACGGCGACACACTCACCAACGATTGGGACATATTGCGCGAGCTAAACCCAGCCAAGAAGCCTGCCTTTGACGCCATCGTGGCCAACCCGCCGTTTAGCTACCGCTGGGAGCCGACGGAGGCCATGGGGGACGACGTGCGCTTCAAAAACCACGGTTTGGCTCCAAAGTCAGCCGCGGACTTTGCCTTTTTGTTGCATGGCTTTCATTTCTTAAAGGACCAGGGGGTGATGGCCATCATCCTGCCTCATGGCGTGCTGTTCCGTGGTGGGGCGGAGGAGCGCATTCGCACCAAGCTGCTCAAGGACGGGCACATTGACACGGTGATTGGCCTGCCGTCGAACCTGTTTTATTCCACGGGCATTCCGGTGTGCATCTTGGTGCTGAAAAAGTGCAAGAAGCCGGACGACGTGTTGTTCATCAATGCGGCTGAACACTTTGTCAAAGGCAAACGCCAGAACCAGCTGACAGACGCGCACATTGCCAAGATCATCAAGACCTATCAGTTCCGGGAGGAAGAGGCGCGCTACTCACGCCGGGTGGGGATGGCCGAGATTGAAAAGAACGATTTCAACCTGAACATCTCGCGCTACATCAGCACAGCGGTGGGTGAGGCAGAGATAGACCTAGACGCTACGCATGCCGAGCTGGTGGAGATTGAAAAAACCATTAACGCGGCCAAGCTTAAACACAATGGATTTTTGAAAGAGCTGGGGCTGAAGCTGCTGCCATAGTCGCGCGGCGCAAAACGCTAATAGGCAGGCTAAATGCGCGTGGCCCGCTGCATGCGAATATTGGCAGACAGGCCACCGGTGGATGAGTTGCTCAGCGCAAAGCTCCCCCCCATGCGCTGAATGGTTTTTTCAACAATAGCCAAGCCTAGCCCTGCGCCATTGGCGGCGGTGCGCGCAGCCTCCCCGCGGTAGAACGGTTTGGTCAGGTTAGCCAATTGCTCCGGGGCCACGCCCATGCCGTGGTCGCGGATTTTGATGAACACCCACTGGCCACGCGCAATGGCTGTCAACTCTATTTTTGCTACCCCCGTATCTACCGATTTGCCGTAACGGCGAGCGTTTTCCAGCAGGTTGGAAATAATGCGCCCCAACTCCACTTCGTCGGCCAAGACCAACAAGTCATTTTCCATTTGCACTTTGATGTGTACGTCTTCTTGCTTTTGGTGGGAGTACACGCAGGCCTCCACCACATCGCTGAGCAGCACAGACGTGAGCTTGAC
>JBIIYT010000438.1:0-2548 GCA_044346675.1 Rhodoferax sp.
ATCACCAAGCCGCTCACGCTAAGCATCAGCATGCTGAGCACCGAGCCCACCAGCAGCGGCACATTGGGGGCAAGGTCTATGCCCAGCGTAGTCACCAAACGCACTGTCGCACCGCCCAGCACCAAGAATGCAAAGGCTCGGGTATAGGTGCGGCGTTGGCGAACGCCTAGCCAATACATACCCGCGGCCTCTATAGCCCAGGTGGCGCCGGTCCACTCTCCTTCCAGCGCCAGCGGTATTGCCAAGGTGCCAAAAATCACGCTCACAATGACATAGGCCTCGCCCAACAGCGAATAGCGCACATTCCCCCCACGCATGAGCCCACCACCTAGCAACAAGTAAAACAGCGCAAACGCCATAGCCGCCCAAGCGGGGCCAAATTCATTGCCTTGTACCAATCCATATTGCAAGCCAAAGCAAGTGAGGGGCACGCCAAACACCAGCGCACTATCTACCCGGCCTACGCTTGATAGCGCCTTGGCAGCGCGCGACCCAATAGGTTCATCCACATCAGGCGTATCGCCCAAGGCCAATGCGCGGCGAGCAAACAACACGCCCACAAAAGTAAACAGCACAAAGAAAAACACCAAGAAACCTTGTGCGCTGGCGTAGTGCACATCGGTATAGCTGCTGTGAGCCCAAGCCCCTGCCAGCAAAGTAGTGCCTACAAAACCAATCAGGTTCAAAGGCCGCCAAGCCCTAAACCATGCCACCAAGAAAATGCCAACGTCCAAAATAGCCAAGTAGCTGAACAAGGCAATGTGGTTGCCACTGCCCGTGGACACCAGCACGGGCGCGGCAAACCCTTCTGCCGCCGCCACATAGGCCAGCCAGGGCGCGTTTTGCACCACGGCCAGCACCGCACTCAGCACCGCCACCACAAACAAAAAGCCAAAGGCCAACTCTGCGGGCAGCAACTGGTTTAGCTTCAAAGCAGCCAGCGTGGTGAGATACAGCACCCCAATACCCGCGCCTTGCAGCACCAGCCCGTAGCCACCCTGGCCCGAAGCATCTTTGCGCTCGCGCAATCTCCAGCCCAGCACCAAGAGCACCGCGCCCAGCAGTGCCACGCCCGCGTAGTACAACTCCACCGGCACCGTGACACGCTCTGCCGCATAACGCAGCAAAAAAGCCAAGCCAAAAAACAAAATCAGCACACCAATTTTGACAATGGTGTTGCCACCAAAGATGAGGTTTTGCACAAACGGGGGCAGGCCTTCTTTGAAGCTCTGCTCGGGTTGTGGTGCAGGCGCAGGGCGCGCTGCTGGTCGTGGCGCGGCTGCGGCAGCGGGCGCAACTGAGGCTGCAACTGGTGCAGGCGGTACAGCCAGTGGCGTAGCTGGGGGCACGACTGGCTGCGCAGTCGCGGAGGCGCTCTGCGTTTGCGCTGCAGGCAACGTCACATCGTTCAACTCGGCAGGCCAAGTGTCAGAGAAGTCCGCCACCGCTTTCTCAGCAGGTTTTACCTGCAAAGGCGTGAGCAGCGCAGAGGTATCAATGTCCGGCGCAGCAGACACTGCCATGCGCGCGCTAGGCGTGGCGGCGCGCTCGGCTGCCGACGCTGGCACCGCAGCAGGGCTAGGTGCGACTGGAGTTGCAGCACCACTACTGGTCCAACTTTTCAGCTCTGTCCGTAGTGCGGCAATTTCTTTTTCCAGCCGTGCCACGCGCTGGCCCAAACGCTCGGGAGAGAGTGGGTCGTCATCCAGAGGCTGGCGCTGCGCAGGCGCGCTTGGCGAATCTACTTGGTTGCTTTGCACCAAGTAGGCCAAGCCAACACCCAGCACCAACCCTACCAAAGCCCCAAATACGCTGCCCATGGCTGCGCCCAAAATCAAGCCAATCATGCCGAAGATGAACTTCATCGCATTCCCCTTGTGTACTTTGTTTTTTTGACCCGCAATAGTACGTCAAACAATTTTGGCACTTTAAGGGGAAACCCTTGCTCGGCGGTCCTCGCCTTGACTTAAGATCCTCGGCTTGAACCTATTAGCGGTGCTCGAGGTTTGATCCGATTGGTAACTGCACATCGAACTAATTATTAATCCAAGGGAGTTCCCATGAAAACCGTCGCCATCATCGTTAACATTTTCTTTCCTGGCGTAGGCTCGCTCTTAATCGGCAAGGTGGGACAAGGTATTGCTCAAATACTTTTGTACCTGCTGGGCGTTGTTTTGATTTTTACATTCATCGGTGCCATTGTGGGCGGACCGCTGTGCCTTGGCGTTTGGATTTGGGCCATTGTGACTGCGGCTAATCCGCCAGCCAAGCCGATTGAAGTCACCGTCGTGCACAAATACGAAGGCGCGCCCCCCGCGACGAAGGCGCGCCCCCCGCGCAATAAGCAGTCGTTTGTGTTTGCTTTTCTGCTCCCAAGGGGCAGGCTTGTGAACTAGCGCATTCTTCGCCAATGGGCACTGGCCTCCCGCACAATGCAACCTATGCAAAGTCCGCTGTGGCCCCTACTTAAAACGTTTTCTTGGCAAGAGCTGCGCCAGCACCCGTGGCGCAACGCGGCGGCGGTGGTGTCGGTCATGCTGGGGGTGGC
>JBIIYT010000440.1:0-2546 GCA_044346675.1 Rhodoferax sp.
GGGCCTTTGCTGGTGACACCCCTTGAACTAAGGTGGGAGCTAGCATTAGATTGTTAAGTATGGTCAGATGCGGGAATAGGTTGAACTGCTGAAACACCATGCCTATGCACTTGCGTGCAGCAGCAGCCGCACGCGAATCATCCATAAGAACACCATTGAATCGAACCTGTCCGGTCTCGTGGCGTTCAATCTGATTCAGGCAGCGTATTAGTGTGGACTTGCCTGAGCCTGAGGGCCCACAAATCACGATTTTTTCACCGCGTTTGACTTGGAGCGAGCAATCTTTCAAGGCTTGGAATTTCCCAAACCACTTGCCCAGATGATCAATTTCTAACAGTACTTGCGAAGACATAAAAAACCTTAAAAGTTAATATCAACTGGACGGCGGAAGTAGTCTTTGGTTAGCGCATTCATCGGCAGCTCCAACGCTTGTGATTCTCCCGGCACTTTTTGCAGAAACCAACTGCTATAGATGCGCTCAATTTCACCAGAGACGATCATTTTTCTCATGGCCTTATTAACAATCGTCTTTAAGAATTCATCGTCTTGGGCAAACATGATGCCCATAGGCTCTACGGTGTAGGTCTTATCCACAATCTTCCAACTCGATGGATTGTTAGACCGGGCACGCCGTGCATATAGCAAAACGTCATCGTTCAACAAACCATCTACCTCACCGCGGGCCAACATCCCAAATGCATTTGCCGCAGAATCCGCCTCTATATGCTCTATCGTGAGTCCGAGGCGCCGGATACGATCGCGCAACACTGCTGAAGCTGGACTTCCCTTGGCTGTGGCTACTTTTTTCCCGCCCATTTCATCGAGCTTGTTGATAGGAATATCTGACTTGACCATGAGCCGCACTCCGGCAATGAAATGGGCATAGGAGAAAGAAACAGCCTCTCGGCGCTTTGCATTATTGGTGCTAGAACCGCATTCAAGATCTGCCTCCCCTTTAGATATAAGTTCTACCCTCTTCAGGCCTGCCGCGACAACGTAACGAATAGTCAGAGGGCGCTTCACCTCCGCCGCAATGGCATCCACCAATCGTTTGCAAATATCTATTGAATATCCGCGCACTTCACCTGAACTATCGACATAAGAGAACGGAAACGAAGTGTCACCATGCGCTAGCGTGATTGCCCCGCTAGCGGACACCCTCTCCAAAGTGGACATCTCTGCACTTGCATGACTTCCCATCAACGCAAGTGCTGCAATGCAACCAGCTCTCAAAAAATGGGCGCACAGGTTCATAGCCGATACCGCCTTTCCAGATAGCGGCCGTAGCCAGCAATACACAAACCAAGAAGCAGATAGATGCCTGCAACAACCACATACATCTCTACAAAGAAGGGTTTCCAGTTCGCATCAGCCATTGCCAGCTTCAGCGCGCCCGACAAGTCATAGATGTTGACCACGGCTACCAGCGATGTATCTTTCAATGCACCAAGAAAGCTGCTCGTAGTGGGGGCTATAGAAACCCTAAGAGCCTGCGGAAGAATCACCCGCGACAGCGCTTGGTACTTTGACAGCCCCAAGGCGCGCGCGGCCTCGTACTGCCCCCGGTTGATGGACTGAAGTCCGCCACGGAAAATTTCCGCCAGATAAGCAGCCCGAAAAATAATCAGGCAGATTGCTATGCGCAACATAGGATCTAGCCGCCAACTAGCAGGGAGTACCAACGGCAGCACAAACGCGCCGAAGAACAAGAAGGTAATCAGCGGGATACCTCGGACCAACTCAATGAGCCCGGTGCTCAAGCCTTTGAGAATAGGCATGTTTGAGCGTCGACCCAGTGCCAATAGTATTGCCAAGGGCATCGCCACCAGACATGCAATGACCGTCAGAAAAAGTGTCAACGGCAGGCCGCCCCACAAGTCGCTCCCAACCGATGTCAAGCCAAAGAATCCTCCTGCCATCAAACCCAAGAAAGCTAAGAGTCCACTCACCACGAAAGTTGCGCCCAACCAGTTAAAAAAACTAGGTAGGCACGCAAGCCCTACAGACACTAACAAGACAATCATTGCAATCAGCGGGCGCCACTGTTGATCCAAGGGGAAACGTCCCATCAATACTAGGCGATGCTTCTCAACCACCACCCCCCAGCAGGCACCAGATACCGAAAAACAGGTATCCGTGTTGGGCACAACGGTGGCATTCAACAGAGCCCAGGCGAACAACTCCACGAACGCCCAAAGCATCCCAACGAGCAGCACGACCGAAACAACCGATGATGTGAAGTCGGGAAAAAAGGTCGTTTGGATTCGCTTGCTCCAAGAGGGAGGCTTGGGTGGAGCACTATTTCTAATCATCTCAACGCTCCTTAATTTGTACGCGCGCATTTACCCAGGCCATGACAATGCTTGTCAGAAGATTGAGGGATAAATACACCGACGCAATAATTGCGACACACTCTATTGCCTGCCCAGTTTGATTCATCGCAGTTGTGGAAACCGAGACGATGTCTGGATAACCCACTGCAACCGCCAGAGATGAATTTTTCAAGGTGCTCATCAGTGTGCTGGTGTATGGCGGCACCATTACAC
>JBIIYT010000439.1:0-2546 GCA_044346675.1 Rhodoferax sp.
TGAGGCCGTGAACGAGGCCTTTGCGGGCGACATTGTGGGCTTCACCACCCACGGCGGCGTGCAGCTGGGCGACACCATTACCGATGGATCTATCAACCTGCAATACACCGGCCTGCCCTTCTTCGCGCCCGAGCTTTTTATGACCGTGGTGCTGAGGAACCCCCTGCGCACCAAGCAGTTGCAACAGGGCTTGGCCCAGTTGGGCGAAGAAGGTGCCATACAGGTGTTTCGCCCCGAAGTGGGCGGCAACATGCTGCTGGGTGCTGTGGGCCAACTGCAGTTTGAAGTGGTGCAGCACCGCCTGAAGGGCGAGTACGACGCCGACATTCGCCTAGAAGGCTGCCAGTACACCGGCGCGCGCTGGATTACTGCTGCCACCCCGCAAGAGCTGAAAGCCTTTTGCGACGCTTACCCCATGCGCATGGCGCTGGACGCGGCCAACACCCTGGCCTACCTGTGCACCAGCCCCTACGACGTGCGCTTGGCGCAAGAGCGTTTTCCTAAGATTCACTTCCACCCGCTGCGCGAGCATGCGGGCTTGGCGCTGCAGTCAGCGGGCTAAGCCGGGCGCGTTTCCAAGCGGCATGGCTCGGTGATGTGTGGAGAGGGAAGATAACATGCGCCCCTTATCTGACTGGCCAGCGCAAGTCCGCGCCAAACTGGTGGGTGTGTTCACCGATATTGACGACACGCTCACCACTGATGGCGCCATTACCTCCGACGCATTGCAAGCGCTGGCAGACCAAAAAGCAGCGGGCCTGGTGGTCATCGCCATCACCGGCCGCCCCATTGGTTGGTGCGCGCCGTTTGCTTTGGGTGATGCCGCGCAGGGCATTGCGCCATGGCCCGTAGATGCGATGGTGGCAGAGAACGGTGCGCTAGCTTTCGCGCCAGCCCTCACGCCTGATGCCGCGCTTGAATTTACAAGCAAAAAAGGTGATTTGCACAATAAGCACGGGCGCAAGACGCTATCAAAACTATACCAACAAGACGTAAGCACCCGTGCTGCCAACTACGCTCGCATGCAGCAGGTAGCCGTCCAAGTGCTGCGCGAAGTGCCAGGTGCCACACTCGCCCAAGACAGCGCCGGGCGCGAGACTGACATTGCTATTGACCACAGCGAATTTGCGCACTTAGACGCTGCGCAAATAGAGAAAGTAGTGGCTATCATGCAGGCCGCAGGCATGCACGCCACGGTCAGCAGCATCCACATCAACGGCTGGTTTGGCGAGCACAACAAATGGCAAAGCGCATGCTGGATAGTGCGGGAGCTCTTTGGCCGTGACCTGAGTGCCGAGCTAGACCATTGGGCTTTTGTGGGCGACTCCACCAACGACCAACTGATGTTTGAACATTTTCCCCACAGCGTGGGCGTAGCCAATGTGCAGCGTTTTGCGTCGCAGCTTGCCCACCTGCCGCGCTACATCAGCCCCGGCGAGCGGGGTGCCGGGTTTGCCCAAGTGGCGCAGGCCATCTTGGCAGCGCGACAGTAGGTAGGCAGTCTGTACGCTTTCGTACGCTCACACAAATAAACGCGTTCCGTCTTGAGAATTCCTTGGCCGGGTCCTATCGACCCATCACCCCAAGGAAATCCCCATGCAGCGTCGAAATTTTTTGCTTAGCGCCACCGCCCTGTCCATCACTTCCATGAGCACCAATTTGGCCCGAGCGCAAGTTGGCTGCGTGCCAGATGCCCCAGTCGCAGGCATTGATGTGGTCAAAGAAATACGCGCCTTGCGCATTCCCACCGGGCCGTATGCGGGCGGCTATGAGATTGCGCCCAACGGGCTGCTGAATTGGTACTTCATCAACTTGGGGCTATTGCCCATCGTGCAATTCCTGAGCGCCGCTGACCTAGACCTGCTGATTAAAGGCTACCTTGATCTGTACCTGCGCAGCCTCACCCCCATCGACACGATTGACGACGTCAACTTCCCAGTGGGGCGCGTGAACCCGTCTTCTTTTGTCAAGGTCCCATCCGACTCGGACGATGCCTACGCCGCCACCTTTGTGTCGCTGGTGGTGCGCTACGTGCGCGCTAGCCAAAACTGGGCGTGGTGGGAGATCAACAAGGCGCGCATCAAGTCAGTGGCCTACCGCAACCTGGCGCTTACCGCCAAAGCTACGGGCCTGACATCCGTATTTCAGGCCCCGCGCAGCCAAACCAATTCGATTGGCTACCTCATGGACAACTGCGAGGGCTACCGTGGCCTAGTGGACCTGGCCTCCCTGCTGCGTGACTGCGGCGAGAGCGTGGATGCCAACTATTTCAACCTGCTGGCATCCAATGCCGCCAGTGGCATGCGAAGCCAATCCTTCAATGTGGCTGGCGCTGCATTCACCCCCAGCGATGCGCACCCGCTGCCGCTGGCCAATTTTTATCCCGGAACCACTTGCCAGATTTATGCGCAAGCGTTTGGCGTGTCCGAGCTGGCAGCCCAGTTCGACGCTGGTTGGACCTACCTGAACAAAACCACGCCGGGCTGGGAAGACGGCCACTGGGACCCTTACCCATGGGCCATCTTGGGCACCGTAGCGGCCATGCG
>JBIIYT010000441.1:0-2540 GCA_044346675.1 Rhodoferax sp.
GAGACGCCTTTGGGTTTGTACCTGCAAGCGGCCACGCCACGCGACATCATTGCGCGCATGTTGCGCAACCTGAAGGAAATTTACCAAACCCAGCGCGACTGGCAGCGCCTTTTGGCGGTGCAAGAGCGGCTGGTGGTTTTGTTGCCCGAGTCGTGGTCTGAGTTCAGAGACCGGGGCTTAGCCCATGCTGAACTGGGGCACAAAGCGCAGGCGGTGGCCGATTTGGAGTGCTATTTGGTGCACACCGACGAAGTGGTGGATATAGACGCCATCGCCCAAAAGGTAGATGCCTTGCGCAGCCAAAGCGGCTGAGACGCAAAGGTGGCTGGCCGCTGCTAGCGGCGGCTTGTTAGTGGCGCAGTAAAAAATGCGGCACGGCTTCGCTGCCACGTACTCGACTGGGGCGGGCCAAAGCAAAGTCTTCTTCGGCCAATTGGGCTGGCCCAGCAGGGCGGGCTGCTGCGATGATAGACAGTCGATCCCCGTGCACAAAGGCTTCTTGGGCTGGCATCAGACTGGCGGCGCGAGGCGCATGGATGCGATTTTGCGGGGGAGCAATCGGCTGCGCGGCTGGCTTGGCGGGGCTAACGGCAGCTGCGGGCTGTGGTGCATGCATTGATGTAGCAGGGGCAGCTACCACTGCTGCGGGCTTGGGCGTTCCGATTTTGGTTATCGGTTGCAGCCACTCCAAAATAGGCTCCCACTGGGCTAGATCAGCTGTGGCGGCGCTGGTGGGCAGGTCAAACAGGGTTTGGCCGTTTTCTAAGCATTTGACGTAGAGCTGGGTCTCACGCAGCACCCCCAAGAACGGAACGTTGAGTGTTTGCGACCATTCCCGCAAAACCTGCCCGGCACGGGTGCGCGCATCAATACGCATGCCCACAATGCCCAGCTTGCAGCGCCCCGATGCCACCCGGGGCAACGCCATCAATTCAGCATGGCAAGCTTGTGCTGATTCGCGGTCAAACACCGAGCTGCACACCGGCATGATGACGGCGTCTGCCGACATGATGACCCGCGCCAACTCAAAGCCGTGCATGCCGCCCGGGGTGTCCAGCACCACATGCGTCACCCCCACGGGCACTTTCAACATATTTTGTTTTTCTATGACCCACGGCAGGATGGCGGGCAGCGCCGCATCGCGCCGTTTGAGCCAAGTGCGGGTAGATTGTTGGCGGTCTACATCGCCCAGCATCACGGCAGCGCCCTGACGCGCCATCCAGGCGGCTAGGTGGGCGGCAACCGTGCTTTTGCCACTGCCACCTTTGCGATTTATCACTGCAATCACCGGCATATAGACTTTTCAAAAGAAGTGAGATGACCAATTCTTGACCAAAATCACCTAAAAGTCTAGTAGCTATCGGCGTTAGTAGCTACAAATTCCCTAGCAGTTTCGGGCTTTATTAGCCAACTAGCACGGCAGCACCATCACCGCGTGGGGCAATCGTGCCTATCTGGTACACCGTTTCACCACTGGCGCGCAGGGTGGCTGCGGTAGCCTCGGCGTTAGCCGCGTCCACCACGACCACCATGCCAATGCCGTTATTAAAGGTGCGGTTCATTTCAATGTCGTCAATGCCGGCAGTTTTTTGCAGCCAAGCGAAGAGCTCGGTCTGGGGCCAGCTGCCTTTCTTCAAATGGGCGGCAGTGCCCTCGGGCAACACGCGAGGAATGTTTTCGAGCAAGCCGCCACCGGTGATGTGGGCCAGCGCCTTAATGGGGTGGGCGGCCAGCGCGGCCAGCACGTTTTTGACGTACAGGCGGGTGGGCTCCATCAAGGCTTGTTTGAAGGGTTTGCCGTCCAAGGTGGCGGGGGCCGATGCAGCTGCGCGGTCTATGCACTTGCGCACCAGGCTAAAGCCGTTGGAGTGCACGCCGCTAGAGGCCAGGCCCAGCACCACGTCGCCGGGGGTGACGCTTTGGCCGGTGAGGATTTTTGCTTTTTCCACCGCACCCACGCAAAAGCCGGCCAGGTCATATTCGCCAGCGGGGTACATGCCGGGCATTTCGGCGGTTTCGCCGCCAATAAGCGCGCAACCAGAGAGCTCGCAGCCTTTGGCAATGCCGCCTACCACCGCAGCGGCGGTGTCTACATCGAGCTTGCCGCAGGCAAAGTAGTCCAGAAAGAACAAGGGCTCTGCGCCCTGCACCAGCACGTCGTTCACGCTCATGGCCACCAGGTCAATGCCCACGGTGTCGTGCATATTCCATTCAAACGCGAGCTTGAGCTTGGTGCCCACGCCGTCGGTGCCGCTCACCAACACAGGCTCCTTGTAGCGCTTGGGCACCTCAAACAGCGCGCCAAAGCCACCAATGCCTGCCAACACGCCTTCGCGCATGGTCTTTTTGGCCAGGGGTTTGATGCGCTCAACCAGTGCGTCTCCGGCATCAATGTCAACGCCAGCGTCTTTGTAAGAAAGGGGGGAAGATGGGGTAGATTGGGTCATGTGAAGAGAGTAGCTAAAGCTGGGTCGGCCCAGCCCTATAGAATTTGCCTAGATTTTAAGGGTTACCCCACACGTTTATCGCATGCAACTCAA
>JBIIYT010000443.1:0-2535 GCA_044346675.1 Rhodoferax sp.
CCCGTAAAACCTATCAAAAGCCCCACCATGCGCACGCCACTGGGCCGGTCTTTCAGCCAAAGCCAGGCTATAACGGCCCCAAACAAGGGTACTGTGGCGTTCAAGATAGATGAGAGCCCCGTGGTGATGGACAGCAGCGCGTAGGTGAAGCACGCAAAGGGAATGGCTGAGTTGAGAATGCCCATGCCAAAGCTCAAGCGCCAGTGCTCTCGCAATGTGGCGCCATGGCCCTGCAGCAAGAGAAACGGCAGCAAAAAAAGCGCGCCTGTGATGACACGCAACCCGGCGGTGGGGAACGCACCAAACTCCAAGGTGCCAATGCGCATGAACATAAACGACGAGCCCCAAATAGCTGCCAGCAAAATAAAGTCCACCAACCAAGCTTTGGTGGAGGGGCGCGCGGCGTTCAATGGGGATGTGTTCAACGACTGCTTTCAAGTTCAAGGAGCGCGGCCTTGCGCTCCAGCCCACCAGCATAGCCGGTGAGCGCGCCTTTGGCACCCACCACGCGGTGGCAGGGCACCACAATGCTTAAGGGGTTGCGGCCAATGGCAGCTGCCACTGCACGCACTGCATTGGCTTGGCCCAGTTGCTCGCTCAAAGCGCTGTAGCTGGTGGTGCTGCCCGGTGCAATGCCCAGTAAGCCTTGCCATACGCGCTGCTGAAAAGGTGTGCCGGAGCCCAGGTATAGGGGCAAGTCAAATGCACTTCGCACTTTGGCAAAGTATTCGAGCAGTTGCGTGGCTGCAGCTTGCAGCACGGGGTCAGTGTTGCTGATGGGCCAACTCTGCATTTCGGGTTGGTGGCTTTGGCCGTCAAACCACACGCCCACCAAGGCATCGTTGTGTGCCGCGAGGGTCATGGGGCCTAGGGGGCCGAGTAGTGCGCAGCGCACGGGGGTGAAGTGGAATTTCATAGTGTTGGGCTGTTTACTGTGGGTGTGATTGGGGCAGGCGATGCGCCGGGGTCCAGCGTGGCCCAGGCGCGCAATACGGCGTAGCTGCGCCACGGCCTCCAGGCCAGAGAAGCCAGCTCCGCCTCTTTGGCTGGGTGTTTTGCGGCTTGCACGCCCAGGGCTTTGTGCAGGGCCACATCACCAGCTGGAAATGCGTCGGGCCAGCGCAGTGCGCGCATGGCAATGTAGTGGGCCGTCCACGCACCAATGCCGGGCAGGGCCTGCAAGGCGTTTAGGGTGGCGGGCACGTCTGCGCCGGGGCGCAGGTGCAAGTCACCTGCGGCCACAGCCTGTGCCAGCGCAGTGATGGCTTGTTGGCGCTGGCGCACTATGCCCAGCGCACCTAAGTCATCTCCAGACGCGGCGGCCAAAGTGTGGGCCGATGGGAACAATCGTGTCAGCGGCGCAAAGGGTGTGGTGATGGGCGCTCCAAAGCGCTGCACCAGCCTGCTGGCCAATGTGCATGCCGCGCGCACCGTGACCTGCTGGCCCAGAATAGCGCGCACTGCCAGCTCAAACCCATCCACCGTGCCGGGCACGCGCGCACCGGCACCGTGGGGAAAGCTCGCACCCAGCACTGCGTGGATGGCTTGCGGGTCAGCGTCTAGGTCCAGCAGGTCCTTCAGCAACACCAGCACGGTGGGCAATACGTCTGCCAATGATTCGCAAATGCGCAGCAGCACCTCACAGCGTTCAGGCACAAACTGCGCTTGCACCCACCCGCTGTAGCGTTGCGCACCGTGCTGCACATCCGCGGTGCGCGAGAGGCTTTGCGCAGCAAGGTCTACCACTTCCACGCCACTGAGGCTGCGGGCGGCAAAAAAGGCCAGCATGGCGGGCACGTCGTATGGGGGCCGGTAAGCGGCCTTGAGCACTATGGCCTGTGCAGCCAGGTCTTTGCTCTGCGTGGCCCGGGGTGCCAGCACCGCTTTGCGCAAGGCCGTAGGTTGCATGCGGTAGTGCTCCATAAACACGGCGTTAAACCGCCGCACACTGGCGTATCCACTCAAGGCGGCTATTTGCGTCACCGGAAGGCGTGTGTCGGTGAGTAGCTGCTTGGCGCTCAGCAGTCTGCGGGTTTGCAAGTACTGCAGGGGAGAAACGCCCCACTGGGCCTCAAAAATACGCCGCAAGTGTCGGTCGCTCACGCCTAGGCGTTGTGCAATATAGCCGATAGACATAGCACTGCCCGATACGGCACCCTCATACCCAGTCTGTGCCGCGTCTAACAGACGCGCCGCTTGCCGGGCCAATATGCTAGACGCATCGTGCACAGACCATGGCACCGAGTGGTCGAATGGTGGGGCTGTGGTGCTGGGGGCCAGCTCGGGGCGGCAACGCATGCAGGGTCTAAACCCTGCAGCTTCAGCCTGGGCTGCGAGGGCAAAGAACCGGCAGTTGGCTTGTTTGGGCGTGCGCACCTTGCACACCGGGCGGCAGTAGATGCCGGTCGTCACCACCCCGGTAAAGAAGTGCCCGTCAAACCGGGCATCGCGGGCTTTGAGCGCAAGGTAGTGCCCTTGCTCATCAGCCTTGGGGTGGCTTGCGAGCTGGGTGGCTTGGTCAATGGCGGATGCGGC
>JBIIYT010000444.1:0-2533 GCA_044346675.1 Rhodoferax sp.
TGACCGCCGTCAGCGAAAAAGCCGTTTTGTCGGCCTCGTGGTGCCATAAGCGGCGCGCCTTGGCGAGATTGGCCAGCGCGTCACGCACCGCGTCTTCCTGGTAATCCTTGAGCGTGAACTTCATACCACTTCCCCATTGGTAAAACTGAAATTGGTCAAATAGGACTCATACAGGCGTACCGGCTCAATGCCTTTAGGCAATTGCTGAGCCAGCGCCTGAAAGCGCCGATCATCATCGGTGACGAGGTACGCCAGGCACAGGGCATGGGACGAAGCCAATGCCTGCTCCAGCGCTTGCATGAACGGGGTGACTTGATCCACCTCGCTCAATAATCCATAGGTATCCGCCAAAGCCCAGCCTTTGCTGGGCAGTTTGTTGATGCGCCGACCTTGGGCACCCGCACGCAGCCACAGCAAAGGTGCGATGCGCGCAAAGGCCAGATTGTGGTTGACCGCGTTGCGTGCTTCATAGGTCAACGTAAAGAACTCGGCATTGGCTTCAAAGCCCTCAGCCATGGGGAATTCGTCGGTGAACTTGTAATCGCCCTTGATCGGTTCCCCGCTGGGTGTCTTGCCCGTGATGGCCGCAGCCACACGGGGCTTGGTGATGTAGTCGCAAATGCCGTGCTTTTCCCATTCGGCATCGCCGGGACGCAAGTTTTGTTCGCGTAGGGCTTTTTGTTCATCTGCTGCAACCTCGTTGTTGGTGACGGAAATGCACTGTCGGCGGCCGCCGTCCTGACGGTTCAGGCGCATCACGGCATGGGCGGTAGTGCCTGATCCCGAGAAAAAGTCCAAAACAATTGAGTTGGGTTTGTTGATTACAAAGAAACGTAAACAATCTTCAACAGCATATAGCGATTTCGGGAAGGGAAACTGTCTACTAGGAACAAAGGCTCTGAGTAGGGTTGAACCGTGATCAGCCGCTGAATGCGCAACTAAATTCCATTGCGTGGCCGCAACTTTCCCGGTCGAGATAGCTTTTGAGCTAACCTCAATATGACCAGCTAATCCCAAAGTAACTGCCCCAAACAAGCCCTCCTTTACTTTTCTCTGTTCACCGGTTTTCAAGTATGAGATTGATGTGTTTGTTCCGTCAAATTTCCCTAATTTCACGTATCCAAGCTTGCGCAAATTGACAACAGCGTCAGGCCCAATTTGCCAATTTCCCTCTGAGCCGTCTTGTCTTATCGGCCAAACTGCAATCAGCCCCTGCTTGACTGTCACTTCTTGTCTATTTGCTCCAAGTGGTACAGGGCTACCAACCCCAGCAAACTCACCATTAGATTTAAGAAATATTGGATAAAAAAGATTTGGCCGATCCGCACGCCTTGCGTTCGTTCCAGAACGCATTAACCCATTCCACCGAATGGCTTTCTCACCATCACTTTTTCCCCCAAGCCACTCAGGCCCAAGGTGGAGTGGTGATGGAGCAGCAGTTCCAAACATAACAAAGAAGGCATATTCGTCACTTCGTCGAAAAGACTTACCTCTCGCGATACCTGATGGGCTGATAGAGATGCTCACCATTTGTATTTGGGCTTCAGGAAAAACCTGCTCAAGCAATAGCCCGAGCCGCAAATATTCCTTTTCATCAATCGTCACAATCAACACCGAATCCGCTGGATTCAGTAGTTCCTTCGCAACCAACAAGCGCCTTTCCATCATCGCCAGCCACTTGCTGTGACGATATTGGTCGTCGCTCTCCACATAATCGTTGTTGTATTTCCAATCTTTCGCGCCCGTGTTGTAGGGCGGGTCGATGTAGATCGCATCTACCTTGCCTCGATGGGTATAGGTCAGCGCCTTGAGGACGTGGTAGTTCTCACCATTGATGACTGTGTGAAAGGGCTTGTCGCTACCCCGTTCCACTTTGCCGGTGCTGACCATGCCGGGGTAGATGGTGTCGCGGAATTCGGCCACCACCACCAAGTCATCCAGCGCGACGGTCTGGGTTTTCGCCGTCTCGACGCCCATCAGTTCAAGTTCGGCGGTCTTTTGCGCCTTGCGGATGGTCTTAATTTGCCACAGGCGTTGGTCACCTTTCTTGACCGTACCACGCGGAGGTAGCACACGCACCTTGTCGCCTTTGCGCATGGGGCGTAGTGGCAGTTCCACCGCCTCGGGGCTGTGGCGCTCAAAATTCAGACCGAAAGGCAGGCGCGTTGAAAGCACCTTGAACTCACGCTCCAGGTCTGCACCGAGCTGGCTGTCTTTGGCTTTGGCTTTGGCAATAAGATCGGTTAAACGTGACACTTTTCTTCCTCTAGGCGCTGCTCAGTCTATGTGTTCGAGGTCATCATAACGGCTCGGCAGGGGAGGGTGGCAAGGGACGTTAGGCTGATACAGACTTGAGGAAACAAAAGAATTCAGCATCTATGTTGATGCAGAACCTACCGGTCTATTTTGCAGGTACTTGGCTCCCCGACCTGGGCTCGAACCAGGGACCTACGGATTAACAGTCCGGCGCTCTACCGACTGAGCTATCGGGGAATTGAGATGCGAATTATAGCGACGTTGTAGATTTGGTCAA
>JBIIYT010000445.1:0-2526 GCA_044346675.1 Rhodoferax sp.
TGTGCAAACGCTCAAGCGCCAAGGCAAGCGCCTGCCTTTTGATGTAGAGGTAGTGGCCTTTGCCGAAGAAGAGGGGCAGCGTTACAAGGCCACCTTCTTGGGCTCAAGCGCACTGACGGGCGACTTCAACCCGGCTTGGCTAGACCAGCGCGATGCTCAGGGCACCAGCATGCGCCAAGCCATGCAGCATGCGGGCCTGAACCCTGCGGATATTGCCGCCATTCGGCGTGACTCCGCACAGTACCTAGGCTTTGTGGAAGTGCATATCGAGCAAGGCCCTGCGCTCAACGCGCTCAACCTGCCGCTGGGCATCGTCACGTCGATTAACGCCAGCGTGCGCTACCAATGCGAACTACGTGGCATGGCCAGCCATGCGGGCACCACGCCGATGGGCCAGCGCCGCGATGCTGCTACCGCTGCGGCAGAGCTGGTGTTGTATGTGGAGCAACGCGCTGCCCAAGATGCAGACTCGGTAGCCACCGTAGGCATGCTGCAAGTACCCAACGGCTCGGTGAACGTGGTGCCAGGGCGCTGCCTGCTGTCACTAGACATGCGTGCCCCCAGCGATGCACAGCGCGACGCCTTGGTGACTGATGTGCTGGCCCAGCTTCAAACTATTTGCGAGCGGCGCGGTGTGCAGCACACAGTAGAACTTACCGAACGCGCCGCCGCTGCACCCAGCGCACCGCAATGGCAAGCCCGCTGGGAAAGCGCGGTGGCCACCTTGGGCCTGCCCCTGCACCGCATGCCCAGCGGCGCGGGCCACGACGCCATGAAGCTGCACACCATCATGCCCCAAGCCATGCTCTTTGTGCGCGGGCAAAACGCGGGCATCAGCCACAACCCGCTGGAGTCCACTACCAGCTGCGATATGCAGCTGGCCGTGCAAGTCTTTGATCTGTTGCTGCACAACTTGGCACAAGAAACAAACCCCAGCGCCACATGACCCCCTACGCACAACTCGACGCTTGGGTCGATACCCACTTTGACGCGCAGGTGCAGTTTCTGCAAGCGCTGGTGCGCGTGCCCACCGACACCCCGCCGGGCAACAACGCGCCGCATGCCGAACGCACGGCGGAGCTGCTGGCCGCTATGGGCTTGGTGTGTGAGAAGTACCCCGTATCAATCATCGAAGTGCAAGCAGCAGGCTTGCAAAGCATTACCAACCT
Organism: Rhodoferax sp.; assembly: GCA_044346675.1. Classification (GTDB taxonomy): domain Bacteria; phylum Pseudomonadota; class Gammaproteobacteria; order Burkholderiales; family Burkholderiaceae_C; genus Allorhodoferax. Next base: position 1,170 of record JBIIYT010000445.1, read on the forward strand.
GATCGTGCGGCGCAAATATGGTTCTGACCCCATTCAAGCCGGTCCGACGATAGCCCTGAACGCCCACGGCGATGTAGTCCCTCCCAGCGAGGGCTGGACGCATGACCCCTATGGGGGTGAGGTGCAAGACGGCAAGCTCTATGGGCGCGCGTCTGCTGTGAGCAAGAGCGACTTTGCCACCTACACCTTTGCCCTGCGGGCTTTGGAGTCTTTAGGTGTGCCGCTGCAAGGTGCGGTGGAGTTGCTCTTTACCTACGACGAAGAATTTGGCGGCGAACTGGGCCCCGGCTGGCTGCTCAAGCACGGCCTCACCAAACCTACCCTCGTCATAGCAGCAGGTTTTTCCTACCAAGTGGTCACCGCCCACAACGGCTGCCTGCAAATGGAGGTGACCGTGCATGGCCAACAGGCCCACGCGGCTATTCCCCACACCGGGGTGGACGCTCTACAAGCGGCGGTGCAAATCCTGAACGCCCTGTACGCGCAAAACGCGCTCTACCAAACGGTGAACTCGGGCGTGAGAGGCATTAGCCACCCCTACTTGAATGTGGGTACCATCCAAGGCGGCAGCCACACCAACGTGGTGCCCGGGCGCGTCAGCTTCAAGCTAGATCGGCGCATGATCCCCGAAGAAGACCCCACCGTGGTAGAGGCCACGCTGCGCCAGGTTATTGCCGACGCGGCCATGCAATGCCCTGGCATCCGCGTAGACATCAAACGCCTGCTGCTAGCGCACGCTATGCAAGCCCTGCCGGGAAATGAGCCGCTGGTAGAAGCCCTGCAAAAACATGGCGAGGCCGTTTTTGGCGAGCCTATCCCCACCACAGGCACCCCGCTGTACACCGATGTGCGCTTGTTTGCCCAAGCTGGTATTCCCGGTGTCATTTACGGTGCCGGTCCGCGCACGGTGCAAGAGTCCAACGCCAAGCGCGCCGATGAACATGTGGTGCTGCAAGACCTGCGCCGCGCCACGCAGGTGGTAGCGCGCACGTTGTTTGATCTACTCAAGGCAAAGTAGTGCCAAAGTAGCATCTGACTAGTGCTATTATTTTGATAACAGGCGTTTACAAAGGCACACATGAGCAGAATTGATGGCTGATATTGCGGAGAATCTCTCAGCCTGTTCGGCCATCGTGGTCGATAGCAACCCCACCTCGCGCTCCATTTTGGTATCGCAGTTGCGCGACTTTGGCGTAGGCACCGTGGCCCAGGCCTCGCGCACCTCAGACGCGCGCAGGCAGCTGGAGTTTCGCGCCTATGACTTCGTGTTGTGCGAGCACCACTTTGCCACCGAGGCCGTGTCAGGCCAAGACCTGCTGGACGATTTGCGGCGCAACCAGTTGCTGCCCTTCTCCAC
>JBIIYT010000446.1:0-2524 GCA_044346675.1 Rhodoferax sp.
GCGGATTGACGACCCGGTCACCCACGCGGGAACCGTCCGAAACCTCAAGAATCACCGCGTATGACACACGCTCAAAGGTGAGAAACACCATGAGCAAGCCGTTACGTTCATTGGGCAACTTCATGATAGGCTTGTTTTGATCAGTTTGATCCACGGACCGTTCCCCATCTTTTAAGATGGCTAAGACATGACCCACTTCCATGCCGTCTTTGGCACCACGGTTGATGGAGACTACTTGGCTCTGACCGGCGTTGGCCACTGCAGTGCCATAAATCGACACGATGCGCCCCTCTACTTCACCACCAGGCGCCCGCGGGGTGTAAGACTGTAGTTGCTTTGCCGGCTCAGGGAAAAGCCGGTCACCCACGCGGATCTCGCTTTTTGCGCCCACGATGTCAATGGTGGCGGGCACTACCGCAGTGCTGGTTTGACCGCCACTGTCAACTACCTGCGCGGTGGTCTCGCTTTTTATCAAGGTTGCCGTGCCTATATAGACTGCCTCGTAGCCTAGTATCTCCCCCGTGCCGGGGTCTTTGAGTGGAGTGGCTTCGCGAAACACCCGGTAGATCTTTTCCAGCTTTTGGTCGTCAAGTAAGGGTGCACCAGCAGGGCCACGCGCATATGCGCGGTCGCCCCGGGTAAGTAGCACGCGGCCTTCTTGAGCAGACACGATACGCGGTGCCGCCTTGAACTGCGCTTCGCTCATCACCAGGGGTTCGGCCAAAAAGGCACTAATTTCGTTGGTGTTGATCGTGCTCAGTGGGGTATTCGCCAGGCCCTCAATACGGGTGCGCGGAGACACGCGAACCGTCTCCATGGGGGCGCCATCAGGCGAGGCTGCTGTCCCGCCTTGGGCAGTGGTTTCTAAGCGCAGTGTGGCCATGCCGTTGTTGCGGTCTAAACGCAAAACTTGGCCTGGATAGATAAGGTGGGGATTTTTGAGCTCTTCGAGGTTCATGCCCCACAGCTCGGGCCAGCGCCAAGGGCTCTTTAAAAACAAGCTAGAAATAGACCATAAAGTGTCGCCCCTTTTCACTGTGTAGCGATCGGGGGCGTTGGGTGCCAGTTCGCTCAGTGCAACGCCTTTTTGGGCTACGTCCTTGGCAGTGCTGCGCTGTGCCTCAGAAATGGGGAAGTTCTGCGCCCACGCGGGGGACGTTGCCAGAGCGCTTGCCATAAGAGTGAGCGCCGCGACTGCTACTTTGGTTTTTGCCATAAGGTGTGTCTTCATTTCGTGCTGGAACCCAAGAGGATAACCTGATAATTTACGTGCGATTTTGCGCTCAAGCCCTTGATTGGGCAATGTTTTTAGGTTGGAAGTGCTGCGCAGCGGCTCAAAAGTGGCGAAAATAGCCACATCCTGAAACTTTGTGTAACACGCCTTCCCCGAGGGGGCGTCTTGTGTGCCCAATCCTTAGACCCATGGCCTTACTTCCTATCCTTTGTTACCCCGATCCCAAGTTGCACCGAGTGGCCCAGCCTATCTCGCAGGTGGATACCCGCATCAAGGCGCTCATTGCCGACATGTTGGAGACCATGTACGACGCCAAAGGCATTGGTTTGGCTGCTACGCAGGTGGACGTGCACGAGCGACTGATCGTGATTGATGTGTCTGAGGAGCATGACCAGCCCTTGGTGCTGATCAATCCGCAGATCAGTTGGACCAGTCCGACCACCCACATCAATGAAGAAGGCTGTCTGTCGGTGCCTGGAATCTACGACGGTGTGCAGCGTTTTGATGCAGTACACGTGAGCGCTTTGGACGAAAACGGCCAAGTGCGCACCGTGCAAGCCGACGGCCTGTTGGCGGTGTGCATCCAGCACGAGATGGACCACCTGATGGGCAAGGTGTTTGTGGAATACCTCTCCCCACTCAAGCGCAACCGCATCAAAACCAAAATGCTCAAAGCCCAGCGCGAGGAATCGCGTTGAGAGTCATTTTTGCGGGCACGCCGGAGTTTGCCCGCATCGCCTTGGAGCGCCTTCATGCGGCGGGCCACACCATTGCTTTGGTGCTTACGCAGCCAGACCGCCCAGCTGGGCGCGGCATGAAGTTACAGGCCTCCGCAGTGAAGCAGTTTGCGCTGGATTACGCACTGCCTCTGGCCCAGCCGCGCAGTTTGCGCCTGGATGGCAAGTACCCTGAAGACGCCCTCGCTGCCCGCCAAGCCATTGCACAAGCGCAGGCCGATGTGATGGTGGTGGCAGCCTATGGGCTTATCTTGCCCCAATGGGTGTTGGACGATATGGCTCCCACGCCCACCGACAGGCATAAATTGGGCTGCCTCAACATCCACGGCTCCTTGCTGCCGCGCTGGCGTGGTGCCGCGCCCATTCACCGAGCCATAGAAGCCGGTGATACGAATACCGGCGTGACCATCATGCAAATGGACGCGGGTTTGGATACGGGTGACATGCTCTTGGTGCAAAGCGTGCCCATTGGGGCACAAGACACCACCGCTACTTTGCACGACAAGCTGGCCCATTTGGGGGCGGACATGATTGTGCAAGCGCTTGAGCTAGG
>JBIIYT010000447.1:0-2521 GCA_044346675.1 Rhodoferax sp.
CCCATACCCGTGGTGCCCGCAGCGCACTACACCTGTGGCGGCGTGCTGGCCGACCTGCACGGCCGCACCGATGTGGCGGGCCTGTACGCCGTTGGGGAGACCGCCTGCAGCGGCCTGCACGGGGCCAACCGCTTGGCCAGCAATTCGCTGGTGGAGTGCATGGTGTTTGCCCGCGCCGCCACGGCAGATATTGCACAGAGTCAAGGTGCCCCCACCTTGCCCCTGCCCGCATGGGACGACAGCCGCGTGACCGACGCAGATGAGAGCGTGGTCATCTCCCACAACTGGGACGAGCTGCGCCGCTTTATGTGGGACTACGTAGGCATTGTGCGCACCAACAAGCGCCTAGAGCGCGCAGCCCACCGCATAGCACTGCTGCAAGACGAGATACAAGAGTTTTATGCGCACTTTCATGTGAGCCGCGACCTGCTGGAGCTGCGCAACCTGGTGCAAGTGGCCGACCTGATTGTGAAGAGCGCCCAGGCGCGCCACGAGAGCCGGGGCCTGCACTTTAGCCGCGACTACCCCGCCCTGCTGGACGAACCGTTGCCCACCGTACTAACGCCTTAATTTTCGAGGGAAATTTCTCCATGTTTCGCACCCTACTCAAATCAAAAATCCACCGCGTAGCAGTGACCGACTGCGAGCTGCACTACGAAGGCTCTTGCGCCATTGATGAGGACTTGCTAGACGCCGCCAATATGTGCGAAAACGAGCAAGTGCACATTTGGAACATCAACAACGGTGAGCGCTTCGTGACCTACGCCATTCGCGGTGAACGCGGCACGGGCATCATTAGCGTGAACGGCTCAGCGGCAAGGCGCGCGGCGGTGGGCGACCTGCTCATCATCGCCTCGTTTGCCCAAGTACATGAAGACCACCTCAAAGGCTTCGCCCCCAAACTGGTGTTTGTGGATGCCAACAACCGCATACAAGAACAACGCTCGCACATACCCGTGCAAGCCGCCAGCTAAAACTGAAACTTCAGCCCCACACTGAGCACGCTTTCGCCATTCACCCGGCCTGCGGTGCCGTCAATTTGCACATTTTTGACCAGCTCGGTGCGCAGGCCCAATTGCACCGTAGGGTTGCCGTTTTCTTGGCCGAAAGTTTCTGCATGCACGGTAAAGGAGCCTAGCTCACGCTCCAGTGCCAAGCCCCACGTGCCTAGGCTGGGCCCCGTGGGTGGGCTGTTGGAGCCCAAGTTCAAGTGCACGGAGCCAAACCCGCCATTGCAGCTGAGCAAGCCGTTAAAAAACGGTGTGTTTTCCACCCCGTTGTTGGCCTGCGAGGCACCCACAGACGCACCTAGGTTGCACCCCTTTTCCAAAGAAGGGGTCAAGCGAAACTTGGCTTGCAAGGAGTTGGTAGATGAATCGTTAGTCGCGTCCCGTGCCACGGCCACACCAATTTCTATGCCCTTGGCTACGCCATAGGCGGGGGCCACAGTCCACACATTGGTGTAGCCCGGCTGGCGCGCGTACCACATCTCCACATGGCCTGCGCCCACGTCGTTCACATTGGCATCGTCGACCGAAAGCGGCCTGCCCGCCAAGCTGGGCTGGGCCCACAGCAAGGCGGCTGCAAACAAGAGCAGAGAAACAATTTTCGATAATGCAGTGTTTTGGTAAGGCACTACTTCATCATAAGTGAACGCCTCACTTCACCTCAAACCGTGTCGAAACCGCTGGCTTGCCCGCCAGCGTGAGCACCGCGATGCCCTTGGTGCCTTTGGCAACTTTGAATGCGCCCTTGGCCTCTAGCTTGTCGCCAGCGGGTAGCAGTTCGGCCTCAGACTTCTCGGTGCCGTTGAGCAACGTGACCTTGGCCTTGGCCCCGTCTAGCTTGACGACCTTGCCATGGTCGCTGATATAAATTTGAATGGTGTCGGGCTTGGCAACAATTTCAACATCACCCACCTTGGTCTCGACCACGACACCGCCAAATTTGGGGTCGTGCGAGTGCTTGCCAGACGCGCTAGCCGCCAAACTGGCCAGTGCAAGGGATGCGGAAATTGCGATGGCTGCGAGGGTTTGAATTTTCATGATGTACCTTTCAGGTGGGTGGTTAAAAAATTAAAAAGAAACTACGCGCGCTAATACGTCTCAGAGCCAGAGTGTTCGACGAGTGCCGCAATGGGCTTGCGCCCAAAAAGCGCCACCATCGCGGGGGTCAAAAACGAATCAAGCAAAGTGGAGGTGATCAGGCCCGAAAAAATCACCACCGCTACCGGATGCAAGATTTCGGTGCCGGGCATATCTGCCTCAAACAGCAGTGGTGCCAGTGCCAGTGCGGCCACCAGCGCCGTCATCAGCACCGGGGTAAGCCGCTCTTGCGAGCCGCGCAGCAGCATTTGGGTGTCGAAGTTTTCACCTTCAAACGCGCACAGGTTGATGTAGTGCGACACCTTCAAAATGCCGTTGCGAATGGCAATGCCGGCCAAGGTAATAAAGCCCACCAGCGCCGCCACACTGAGTGGCTGACCCGACAGCCACAGGCCCACCACCGCGCCCACCAGCGC
>JBIIYT010000448.1:0-2503 GCA_044346675.1 Rhodoferax sp.
GAACGGTAAAAAGGGCGTTTCGGTGGCGTACACCAACGCCAAGGGTGAAGCCCAAACACTGGACGTGGACAAACTCATCGTCTCCATTGGCCGCGTGCCCAACACCATTGGTTTGAACACGGAAGCGGTCGGCTTGGTCCTGGACGAGCGCGGCGCGATTGTGGTGGATGGTGACTGCAAGACCAATCTGCCCGGGGTGTGGGCGGTGGGTGATGTGGTGCGTGGCCCCATGCTGGCGCACAAAGCAGAGGAAGAAGGCGTTGCCGTGGCCGAGCGCATTGCGGGTCAGCATGGCCATGTGAACTTCAACACCATTCCTTGGGTCATCTATACCAGCCCCGAGATTGCGTGGGTGGGCCGTACTGAGCAGCAACTCAAGGCCGATGGCGTGGCGTATAAAGCCGGGCAGTTTCCTTTCTTGGCCAATGGCCGCGCACGCGCCTTGGGTGACACCACGGGCTTCGTCAAATTCTTGGCCGATGCCGCGACAGACGAAATCTTGGGCGTGCACATTGTGGGCCCACAAGCCAGCGAGCTGATTGCCGAAGCCGTGGTGGCGATGGAGTTCAAAGCCAGCGCCGAAGACATTGCGCGCATTTGCCACGCGCATCCGTCTTTGAGCGAGGCAACCAAAGAAGCCGCCTTGGCGGTAGATAAACGCACATTGAACTTCTAATTTATGAATGAAAATGGCCGTTCGCGCATGCTCCGATTGCGCGAACAGCTATTAAATTAGTAGCGCAAATAGGCTTTTCAGCATGACTGTCAAAGCAAGCTACGAGGCAGAGCTAGCTGCCAGGGGCTATAGCGCCGACCCCGCGCAGTTGCGCGCGGTCCAAGCCCTAGAGCGCTGCGCCCAAGAGTGGGTCGCGTTTAAGGAGATGCGCTCCAACTCATTCAAAAAGCTCATCAACCGGCCTAGTATTCCCCGTGGGGTGTACATGTACGGCGGGGTAGGGCGCGGCAAAAGTTTTTTGATGGATTGCTTTTTCAACGCAGTCCCACTCAAGCGCAAAACACGACTGCACTTTCATGAGTTCATGCGTGAAGTGCACCGGGAGTTGGCTGACTTGCAGGGCACGGTGAACCCACTAGACGAGTTGGCCCGACGCATGGCTAAGCGCTACCGGCTCTTGTGCTTTGACGAATTTCATGTGGCCGACATTACGGATGCGATGATTTTGCATCGCTTACTTGCGGCCTTGTTTGACAATGGCGTGGGCTTTGTCACCACGTCCAATTTCAAACCCGATGACTTGTACCCGGGTGGCATGCACCGTGACCGCGTGCTGCCGGCGATTGCACTGCTCAATGAGCAGTTGGAAGTGATCTGTGTGGACAACGGCACTGACTATCGCAGGCGTACCTTAGAGACAGTCCAGATGTACCACGTGCCTAACGGGCCAGTGGCTGATGCTGCAATGACAGCAGCTTTTGATGCTTTGGCCGAGTCGCAAGACGAGTCTCCGTGGCTGCATATTGAGTCGCGCAAAATTGATGCGCGTCGCAAGGCGGGTGGCGTAGTGTGGTTCGATTTCAAAAGCCTGTGTGGCGGCCCGCGCTCTCAAAATGACTATCTCGAGATTGCATCCCAGTTTCACACGGTCTTGCTCAGCGATGTGCCGCATATGCCGGTGCGTATGGCATCTGAGGCGCGCCGCTTCACTTGGCTGGTGGACGTGTTGTACGACCGGCGTGTGAAGCTGGTCATGTCAGCCGAAGTGGCTCCCGAAAACCTCTACACCGAGGGGCCTATGGCCCATGAGTTTCCACGCACAGTCTCGCGCTTGCACGAGATGCAGTCACAAGAATTTTTGTCCTTGGACAGGCGTCTGGTGGATACGGGACTGACATGAGAGTGTATTGGGCTTGGGCCATCAGTGTTGTTTTGGCTTATCCGCTGGGTGTGCGGGCCGATGAAGTCCCCGGGTCTCAAGATGCCGCGATGGAGCGCGCCCGCATAGACCATGAGCGCGCCGAGGCCAGCGCTGCGTTCAATGCGCAAGAGCAGCAGTGTTACTCCACTTTCATGGTGAATTCTTGCTTGAATGATGTGACCAGGCGGCGCAATGAAATCATGTCGAATTTAAAGCGACAAGAAACACAACTCAATGATGCGCGACGAAGGCAACAGGGCCAAGAGCAACGTCAGCACCTTCACGAAAAAATGCAAGAGCGCCGCAGGCGAGACGCACAACTAGCCGAATCGTCGGGCATGACTTTCACTGAGAAACAAGAGAGCCAGTGGAATAAGCAAAGACAACACCAAGAGCGGCTAACGCCCAATGAGAGAAGACTGCCAGACACCAAGACCGCAAGCCCTGTAGACCAAGCTGTGGTGGAGCAAAGGCGGGCAGCCCGTGCACAAAAACTCAGAGAGGCTGAGCAACGCCGTCTGGAAAAAGAAAAGCGTCTACGAGAGAGTAAACCTGTGAAGCCTTTGCCGCTATGAAAGTGTTTCCAACTTGACCACGACGATCGAGATGTTGTCGCCACCACCATT
>JBIIYT010000073.1:0-8606 GCA_044346675.1 Rhodoferax sp.
GCTTGGCGCCCAGCGCACGCAACAATCCAGCCGACTTGGACCAGATGCCCTTTGCCTTGGGCACCAATGCCGACGGCAGCGCCCGAGTAGTGCGCTTAAACCAAGTGGCCCAAGTGGTGGAGTCCACCGGAGCCAACCAAATCAACCGCCGCGACCTCACCCGCGAAGTGTCCATCAGCGCCAATGTGTCGGGCCGCTCGGCAGGCGAAGTGTCTGCCGACATCAAGACCGCGATGGACAGCATTGCCATGCCGCCGGGCTGCAGCTACAAGTTCAGCGGCTCTACCAAAGACATGGCCGAGGCCTTTGGCTACGCCATCTCGGCGCTGGTGCTGGCGGTGGTGTTTATCTACATGATTTTGGCCAGCCAGTTCAAAAGCTTTTTACAACCCTTGGCGCTGATGACCGCCCTGCCCTTGACGCTGATTGGCGTGGTGCTGGCGCTGTTGATGTTTAACTCCACCTTGTCCATGTTCTCCGTCATTGGCGTGGTAATGCTCATGGGCTTGGTCACCAAAAATGCTATTTTGCTGGTGGACTTTGCCATTCGTGCGCGCACCCCTTCGATGGATGCACAAGGCCAGCCAGTCGCGGGGCTAGAGCGCAACGCCGCCTTGCTGCTGGCGGCCAAAGTGCGGCTGCGCCCTATTTTGATGACCACCCTAGCCATGGTGTTTGGCATGGTGCCGCTGGCGTTTGCTTTGTCTGAGGGGTCTGAAATGCGCGCCCCCATGGGCCAGGCCGTCATAGGCGGGGTGATTACCTCGTCATTGCTCACTTTGGTGGTGGTTCCGGTGGTTTACTGCTACATGGATGATCTAACGCAATGGGCGCGCCGCCTGTGGGCTGGCAAAGCAAGCCCATCCCCGTAAAATTAGCTACCGAGCAGCAGCCCACATCAAACCCCACACCAAACTCCATCTCACACCCCATTTACCGGAATACGAAACATGCGCCTTAGCAACGTCGCCTTAGCCCGCTTCAACATGATCGAGCAGCAGATCCGCCCCTGGGAAGTGCTGGACCTCAAAGTACTAGACCTGCTGGCAATGGTCCACCGCGAAGACTTTGTGCCCCCCCAGTACAAAAGCTTGGCCTTTACAGACATGGAGCTCCCCTTAAGCAAGGGCCAATGCATGCTGGCACCACGGGTAGAGGCCCGCATGCTGCAAGACCTAGCCATTCAAGCCACCGACAAAGTGCTGGAAGTGGGCACCGGATCGGGCTTTATGGCGGCCCTGCTGGCACACCAGGGGGAGCGGGTTATCAGCTTAGAAATAGTGCCTGCGCTGGCTGACATGGCCCGCGCCAATCTGCAAAAAGCAGGTGTGCGCAATGTAGAGGTGCGCTGCGCCGACGGTGCGCTTGGCCTTGCAGCCGAAGCCCCGTTTGACGCCATCGTGCTTAGCGGCTCGGTAGCCGAAATACCCCCGGCACTCTTGCAACAACTCAAAGTGGGTGGGCGCTTGGCCGCCATCGTAGGCAACGAGCCTGTGATGCGCGCCGCATTGATCACTCGCACCAGTTCTACAGATTTTCGCACCACACACCCCTGGGAGACGCTGGCCCCGCGTCTGCAAAACTTCCCAGAGCCATCGCTTTTTAAGTTCTAAGTTCTAAGTTTCATAAAAAGGTAAGCGCCGCATGATTGCCCAAATACGCCCCGCACAACTGCAACAATGGCTTGACAGTGCCCGAGCGCACGGCGAGCCTGTGGTGCTTGACGTGCGCGAGCCACACGAACTACAGTTGTCCGGCGTTACTGCCAAGGGCTTTACCTTGCTCACTGTGCCCATGAACTCTGTGCCTGAGCGGCTATCCGAACTAGACCCCAGCCAGCCTATTGCCTGCCTATGCCACCACGGTATGCGCAGCATGCAAGTGGCCAACTTTCTGCAAAACAACGGATTTGAGCAGGTTGTCAACATTGCAGGCGGCATCCACGCGTGGTCGGCCGAGCTAGACCCCAGCGTTGCTGTGTATTAACCAAGAAAGCCCCGTATGTCTCGCACCACTTTTACACTTGCAACCTGCCTTGCACCCACGCTCGCTTCGGCCTTGCGACCACTGTCCTTGGCTATGGCGCTGGCGGGCTGCTTTACGGCATCGGCCCAAGCCCAAAGCCTATCGGCCTTGTACGAGTCGGCGCGCAGCTATGACGCGACTTACCAGTCGGCCAAATACCAGTTTGACGCCACGCTGGCCAAAGGCGCACAAAGCAAGGCAGGCGTGCTGCCCACAGTGAACTTATCTGCCGGTGCCAGCGCATCCAACCAACAAACCGACCCGGGCAGCACGCGCAGTTACGACAACCAATCGGCCACCATCAGCGCTTCGCAACCCCTGTTTCGCCCAGCCAACTGGGCCACTTACCAGCAAGGCAACAAGCAAGCCGCCTTGGCCCAAGCGCAACTCTTAGCGGCAGAACAAGATTTGCTGGTGCGCGTGAGCCAAGCTTACTTTGACGTGCTTGCCGCCACCGACAACCTAGAGTTTGTGAAGAGCCAAAAAACCGCTGTGGCCGAACAGCTGGCCTCAGCGAAACGCAACTTCGAAGTAGGCACCTCCACGATTACCGATACACGCGAAGCCCAAGCCCGTTTTGATTTGGTAGTGGCCCAAGAAATTGCTGCGGAAAATGATTTGCAGGTGAAATCTGTCGCCCTGCAGCAGCTCGTGGGCGTGCCCACCGCTGCACCTAAACCATTGACAGCATCAGCCGTGCTACCGGCCTTGCAACCCACCGAAGTGGAGCAATGGGTGCGCGAGTCTGAAACCAGCCACCCCGGCATACAGCAACAGATAGTGGCACTCGACATTGCCAAACTGGAAACGCAAAAGGCCCAAGCCGGCCACCTGCCCACCATTGACCTCACCGGCAGCTACACCACAGCCAACAACAATGGCACATCAACCGCCACCTCCAACTTCCGCTCCAACGTGGGCACGGTAGGGGTGGCGATGACCTGGCCCTTGTTTACCGGCTTTTCGGTACAAAACCGCTTGAAAGAAACTCTGGCGCTGGAAGAAAAAGCCCGTACCGACCTTGAGGCCACCAAACGCACCGTGGCCCAAAGCACCCGCAGCGCCTACTTTGGCGTGCAATCGGGTCTAGCGCAAGTGAAGGCGCTGCAAGCAGCAGAAGCCTCCAGCCAAAGCGCGCTAGATGCCAACAAACTGGGCTACCAAGTGGGCGTGCGTATCAACATCGACGTACTCAACTCCCAAAGCCAATTGTTCGACACCAAGGCCAAGTTAGCCAAAGCCCGCTACGATGTGCTGGTGGGGGGGCTGAAGCTTCGCCAAGCCAATGGCACCTTGCAGGCGCAAGACTTGCAGGCGGTGAATGGCTTGTTGGCGCAGTAGGTTTTTGCTGCTTCTTTGGCGAGCCGGGTTAGGGGCATTGGCCCCGCCTCATACTGTCAGAGGCCCAGAAATCGGCGGGGACCATTGCCCCTAACCCTGCATCATCTCCACTAACTCCATCGCCGTCTTTTGCGCCGCCCCACGGTGTGCCAGCCCTAGCGCCAGCGCTGCTGCCTTAGCAACTTGCAGCCTTTGCGGCGATTCAATCAAGCCCAGCGCATAGTCCACCGCACTATCCAAGTCAGGCTGGGCGAAGGCCGCACCTTGGGCTTGCGCAAGCTCTGCCGCTTGGGCAAAGTTGAAGGTGTGCGGCCCCATTACCACGGGGCAGCCACAGGCGGCGGCTTCTATCAGGTTTTGACCGCCCAACGGGGCGAAGCTGCCGCCCAGCAAGGCGACATCGGCAAAGGCAAAGTACAAGGCCATCTCGCCCAAAGAGTCGCCCAAGAGTATGTCGGCTTGTGTCTGTGCGAGTGCTGCAGCGCTGGCGCCCCAAGTGCTGCGCCGAGCCACGGTGTAGCCTGCGGATTCAAACAAAGCAGCCACCTCGTCAAAGCGCTGGGGATGGCGGGGCACGATCAGCCATTGCACTGATTGCACCTTTCCCTGCAAACGTTGTTGCTTAAGGGCTTGCAACAGCATCTGCTCCTCGCCCTCGCGGGAGCTAGCAAACATGAGCACGGACTTGACGCTGGCCTGGCGCAGAGCGCGACCACGCGCCAGCAGCGCTTCGTCGGGTGTGGCGTCAAACTTAAAGTTGCCCAGCACACCGCGCACGTTTGCGCCTAGCTGGCGCAGGCGCTGGGCATCCGCTTCCGACTGCGCCCACACCGCAGTCAGCTGCGCAAACGCGGGGCGCGACAGCCAACCCATGCGCTGCGCTTTTTTGAGCGACTTTTCGTTCAAGCGCGCATTCACCAAGCACAGGGGAATGTCTGCCCGCTGGCACTGTGCCACTAGATTGGGCCACACCTCGGTCTCCAGCAGCACACCTATGCGGGGTTGGAAGTGCGCCAGAAAGCGGCCTACTGCACCGGACGTGTCCCACGGCTGCCACACCTGCACATCACCCGCTTGCAGCAGGGTCCGGCCTTGCTCGCGCCCCGTAGCTGTGCCGTGGGTGAGCAGCAAGCGCATACCGGGCAAAGCTTGGCGCAGCTGGGCCAACAAAATAGCGGCGGCGCGGGTTTCGCCTAAAGACACGGCGTGTATCCACACCAGCGGCCTCGCCTTGTCTGCATCCAGTGGCGGGGTGCTGTAGTAGCCAAAGCGCTCTTGCACATGCTCGCCATAGCCGGGCTCGGCCACGGCGCGCCTGCGCAGCTTGCGCCGCAGCAGCGGCTGTGCAAGCCACATGGCACAGGAGTAGGCCCAGCGCATCATTGGCACAGCACGGGCACAGCCAAGCTGTCCCACGCGTTCCACACACTCTCCACCGTGGGCTGGGGCGTGGCATAGACGCTCAACTGGCGCTTGCTTTGCGGCCCTGTACGCCACGCGGTGTCAAAGTTATAAATCTGCACATGGGGCAGCCCCAGCGCTACGGCAATGTGGCTCAAGCCACTGTCTACCCCCACCACCCCGGCGCAGCGGGCCATGGTGTCGGTGAGCGCGTCCAAGCCCATGGCGGGCCACACCCACGCGTCATCTAGCTGCGCGGCGATGGCTTCGCTGATGGCCCGCTCAGCAGCGTTGCCGTGGGCCAACGCCACACAAAAGCCGTGGTGGTTGAGCTTGCGCCCCAGCGCTATCCAATGGTCTAGCGGCCACTGTTTGTCTGCCCGCGATGTGCCGTGTACCAGCGCCACCACAGGCTTGCGCGGCGCAAAAGAGTTCGGCCCTTGGCCCGGTGATACTGGTGCCACCCGCAACGGCGCAGGCAGCGGCATGGTTGCGGCCAATGTGCCTGGCTTTAAACCAAACCGCTCAGGGCCTGCTACGTCGTAGCCCAGCGACGCCGCACACAACAGGCGCGAACGCTGCACCGCATGCACATGCGGCTCCACCTCAACCGCCACATCCGCCACCCAGCGCGCGGGGGCTTCAAACGCTGAGCCGTCCGTCTGGTTGCCCAGGCTGTAGCGCTGGCCCTGCGGCGTAGGGCGCGCCAACCACGACACCAATGCAGATTTGGTAAGGCCCTGCAGGTCTATCACCGCGTCATACGCGTCTTGCTGCAAGGCAGCCTTAAACACCGCCCACTCTTGGCGGGTGCTTTTAGAGAAAGGGCTTTTGCGCCAGCGGCGCAGATCGCAAGCGATCACGCGCCCCACCCCTTCGCAGCGTGAAACAAGCGGCGCAAACGCGCGCTCCACCACCCAGTCCACCTGCACGCCGGGCAGCGCCGCGCGCAGGTCTTGCACGGCGGGCATGGCATGCACTACGTCGCCGAGCGACGAGAGTTTGACGATGAGGATTTTGAGACGGGTGGTAGCCAATGGAAACGCGCTATTTAACAAACAAAGTAGAGAAATTGGGGCGGATTGGAATCGCCGCTCACAAGGGACGAAGCTGGTCTTCCATTGAGCGGGTCTTTTCTATAACGACATCGCCTGTGTGTAAGGTGCTCTTCTTTTCAATCAGCATGATGTGGCATTCATGCTCTGCAATCGGGTTATGGCGTACCCCTTTGGGCACAACAAACATCTGGCCCTGCGAAAGTTCCACCGTTCGATCCTGCATTTCTATTTTCAAACTCCCGCTGAGCACGAAGAACAACTCATCTTCATGGTCATGGCTGTGCCAAGCCAAAGAGCCTTTAACTTTGGCGACCTTGATGTACGAGTCATCAAGCTCCGCGATGACACGGGGTGACCAAAATTCAGAAAGAGATGCGGCAATTTGCTGGGGTGAGTGGGGCATAGGGATGGCTCTTCTAAACAGATATTTGCACTAATGCGCCGCTTCAGCAAACACCGCGTCCGGCTTCACCGCGCGCAACAGTGTCAGCATATCCGCCTCAATGCGATGCAAGGCCTCTGGGGTGTGCCCCTCAAAGCGCAGCACCAGAACGGGGGTGGTGTTGGATGCACGCACCAGGCCAAAACCATCGGGCCAGTCCACGCGCACGCCGTCTATGGTGTTGATGACTGCAGGCGCAGGAAAAGCGGCGTTTTTTACCAGCTGCTCCACCACCGTGTGCGGCTCGCCTTCTTTGCACAGCACGTTGAGCTCTGGTGTGGAGAAGCTGGTGGGCAAGGCGTTGAGCAGCACGCCCGCATCGGGCGACTTGCTCACGATTTCTAGCAGGCGGCAACCGGCGTAGGTACCATCGTCAAAGCCAAACCAACGCTCTTTGAAGAAGATGTGGCCGCTCATCTCGCCGCCCAGCGGAGAGTTGATTTCTTTCATCTTCGCTTTGATCAACGAGTGGCCGGTCTTGAACATCAGGGCCTTGCCGCCTGCAGCCTCAATAGCCGGGGCCAAGCGCTGGGAGCATTTCACGTCAAACACAATGGTGCCGCCGGGCACGCGGCTCAGCACATCGCGGGCAAACAGCATCATCTGGCGGTCGGGGTAGATGTTGGTGCCGTCTTTGGTGACGATGCCAAGGCGATCGCCGTCACCATCAAAGGCCAAGCCGAGTTCGGCATCGCCATTCTTTAACGCAGCTATCAGGTCGCGCAGGTTTTCGGGCTTGCTGGGGTCGGGGTGGTGGTTGGGGAAGTTGCCATCTACCTCGCTGTACAGCTCTTGCACTTCGCAGCCAATGGCGCGCAATATGGCGGGGGCCGACGCACCCGCAATGCCGTTGCCGCAGTCCACCACGATTTTGATAGGGCGGGCTAGCTTGATATCGCCCACAATGCGTGCGGTGTAGGCAGGCAACACCTCTACTACTTGCCGCGCACCCCTGGGCTGCAAAGCCCAGCTCTCCTCTTGCATGATGCGGCGCAGGGCCTGAATGTCTTCGCCATAAATGGCGCGCCCGGCCATCACCATTTTGAAGCCGTTGTAGTCGCGCGGGTTGTGGCTACCGGTAACCTGGATGCCGCTGGTGCACAGGGTGTTGGCCGCGAAGTACAGCATGGGCGTGGTGACCATGCCCACGTCAATGACTGACATGCCTGCAGACTCCAAACCGCGCATGAGTGCATCGGCCAGCATAGGGCCGCTCAAGCGGCCATCGCGCCCAACGGCCACGGTGGTTTCACCCTGGGTGCGGGCCACTGTGCCAAAGGCACGGCCTAGGCCAAAGGCTACCTCTTCAGTCAAGGTGGATGGCACGATGCCACGGATGTCATAGGCTTTGAAGATGCTGGGCGAAATGTTCACTTTTTTATTCTCGGGTTCACTGCTTGGGCACAAGCTGCCGCAGTGTGTTTGACTGAAAGCATTGTACGTGCCACGCTCGCTACAAAGGGGGCCAACAACATGTCCGAAAACGGCCAGTATTTTGCCGCGTGCGCCGTATCATTGCCCCCATGCACCCCGCCCCCGCAATTGACCAAGCCACCAAGCTCCCAAGCCCGCCCAAGGCTGACGACCAGGGGCATTACCGTGCGCTCAAAGCACGCGATGCCCGGTTTGACGGGCACTTCTTTACCGGGGTGGTGACTACCGGCATCTATTGCCGCCCGGTGTGCAAGGTGCGCACACCCAGACAAGCCAACTGCCGGTTCTTTGCCCTCGCAGCCCAGGCTGAAGCTGCAGGGTTTAGACCCTGCATGCGTTGCCGCCCCGAGCTGGCCCCCAGCACCACAGCCCCACCATTCGACCACTCGGTGCCATGGTCTATGCACGATGCGTCCAGCATATTGGCCCGGCAAGCGGCGCGTCTGTTAGACGCGGCACAGACTGGGTATGACGGAGCCATATCTATCAGCCATATTGCACAACGCTTGGGCGTGAGCGACCGGCACTTGCGGCGTATTTTTGAGGCCCAGTGGGGCGTTTCTCCCCTACAGTATTTGCAAACCCGCAGGCTCTTGAGCGCCAAGCAACTACTCACCGACACACGCCTTCCGGTAACGCAAATTGCCGCCCTGAGTGGCTACGCCAGTGTGCGGCGGTTTAACGCCGTGTTTGTAGAGCACTACCGCATGCAACCCACGGCCTTGCGCAAAGCGGTGCTGGCACCCCGCGCCGCGCAAGGCAACGCACTAGCGGCGCAGGCCATAACCCTGAAGGCGGCTTACCGCCCCCCGTATGACGTGCCCGCCATGCTGGCCTTTTTTGCTGCCCGCAGCCTCAGTGGCGTAGAGTTGGTGGACCTTGCTGCGCAATGCATCACGCGCACC
>JBIIYT010000074.1:0-8593 GCA_044346675.1 Rhodoferax sp.
CTTCAAACTTACCTTCACGGTACAGAGACACGTCTTGGTCAGCAGGAATGCTCTCAATGATCTCGGCCTTGTAGTGCTCGCCCAGACTTTTGAAATAGGCCACGGCCTCGTCACGCGGCAGCACGCGGCGAGTTACCGCCTCGTCTTTGTTGGCCAGCTCGGCCATCTTCTTCTCTATTGCCACCAAGTCTTCAGGCGTGAAGGGGCGCTTATAGGAGAAGTCGTAAAAGAAACCGTGCTCAATGACCGGGCCGATGGTGACCTGCGCATCGGGGAACAACTCTTTGACCGCGTAGGCCAACAAGTGGGCGGTGGAGTGGCGAATCACCTCCAAACCATCAGTATCTTTGGCGGTGATGATGGACAGATTGCTATTAGCGTCGATAAGGTAGCTTGTATCCACCACTTTGCCCGCGCCGTCAGGCGCACCTACGGTGCGGACTTTGCCTGCCAGCGCAGCCTTGGCCAAACCCGCGCCAATGGAGGCCGCCACCTCTGCCACGGTAACGGGGGCGGGAAACTCGCGTTGCGAGCCGTCGGGAAGCGTAATTTGAATCATGGTGTGTATCCGTAAAAGAAAAAGCGCGGAGATGTCCGCGCTTTACTATGAATTTGGTAGCTGCTTGCGCAAAAGGCGCGCGGACTACGGCCTTAATGCAAAATGAAAGTTGCCGGTGTAGTTCGCGGTGTCATAACCAAACTGCCTTTCTCGCTCTTATACAAAGTTAGTACAGAAGATTTTAACCGCATGGGCTTGAGGTTGAGATGCGAGTAGGAAATAGGCATCCACTCAACCACCTCCCATTTCTCTGCCAGCCGCATACTCCCCAGTACCCAAGTGCAACACTTGGTCGCTGGCCAGCACCGTAGCAGGGGTGTAATGCGGCCCATGGTTCAAACGCTCGTAGATCGGGGCAAAGTCAATATGGGCCAATTCCAGCAGGTCGTCCAAGCTGTTCAGCACAAAGTAGCTCTCCTGAAAATCGTCTATTCGGTAGTGGGTGCGCATGACGCGCTCCAAATCGAAACCAATGCGGTTGGGGGATGGGTCTTGCACCGAGAAAATACTCTCAGTGTAGGACGACGCTATGCCTGCCCCATAAATGCGCAGCCCTTGCGTCTGACGCACCAGCCCAAACTCTACGGTGTACCAGTACACCCGGGCTAGCTCGGTGAGCTTGCCCAAGCGCTGGGCGCGCAGGCCTGCTGCACCGTAGGCCTGAATAAAGTCCGCCATAACCGGGTGCATGAGCATGGGCACATGGCCAAACACGTCGTGAAAAACATCGGGCTCTTGCAAGTAGTCCAGCTCGTGCGGTTTGCGCAAAAAGTTGCCCGCTGGAAAACGGCGGTTAGCCAAGTGGTCAAAAAACACTTCGTCTGGCACCAAGCCTGGCACCGCTACCACCTGCCAGCCGGTGTGGCGCTGCAGCGCATCAGACAAGCGCTCAAAGTCTGGAATGCAGTCTGCGGTAATGGGCAACTGGCGCATGCCTTGCACAAAGGCATCGCACGCTAACTGCGGTAGCAACTGCGTTTGGCGCTCAAACAAGGTCTTCCACACCGCATGCTCTTGGGGGGTGTACTGGGCCCAGCCTTGGTCTATGGTCCAGTCGGGCCGCTGCGGCTTAACTTGCCCGCTCGCCAAGCCGTGTTTGGTAGAAGGCTCAGGGTTGGACACTGCTACTCAAGAGGTTGGCAAAGCAGTGGTCGCATTCGCGCGCCATATCAATGTCGTTCAGGGTGATGCCACCTGCGTCGTGCGTGGTCCAGGTGATGGAGACCCGGTTGTACACATTGGCCCACTCGGGGTGGTGGTTTTTGGTCTCAGATGCAATGGCTATCTTGGTCATAAAGCCAAAGGCCTGCAAAAAATCGGCAAACGTGTATTCGCGCGAAATACCGCCGCGCTGGGCATCAAAGCGCCAGTCGGGCAAGCTGGCCAAGAGTGGTTCTAGTTCAGATGATTCAAGCTTGTTCATACAACATTTCTGTGCGTGGGGGCAAGACCATAGCACGGCACTCGCCAAAACCGATGCGCCGTGCGCCCGGGCGCTGGCAATATCCCCGCAAGGTTAGCGCATCGCCATCTTCCAAAAATAAACGTGTTTCGCCATTGCCTAACTGCAATGCCCTGTGCCCGCCCTGGGTCAACTCTAGCAATGAGCCACCTTGCTCTGGCGCAGGCCCCGACAAAGTGCCGGTGCCCAGCACATCGCCCGTGCGCAGGTTGCAACCATTCACCGTGTGGTGGGCCACCAGTTGGGCCAGCGTCCAATACGCATCGGCAAAGTTTGAACATGAAATGCGTTGCCCCGCACTGCCCGCTGCGCGCATGGCCGGTGTTTGCAGCCACACCTCTAGCTCAAGCTGGAAAGCGCCGCCCTTGCGGTTATCGGACGAGTCCAAGTAGGGCAAAGGCTGTGGGTCGCCCGCGGGGCGCGCAAAGGGCACCCTAAAGGGCTCTAGTGCCTCCAGCGTGACCAGCCAGGGCGACACGGTAGTGGCAAAGTTTTTAGACAAGAACGGCCCCAACGGCTGATACTCCCAGGCCTGAATATCGCGGGCGCTCCAGTCGTTGAGCAAGGTCAGGCCGAAGATATGTTGCTGCGCTTGCGCCATAGGCACTGCTGCACCCAGCGCGTTGCCCTGCGCCACCCAGGCGCCCAGCTCCAGTTCATAGTCCAGCCGCTGGGTGGGGCCAAAGTCGGGCGTGCTGTGCCCGGCCTGCATGGTTTGCCCATGCGGGCGATGAAAGCTGTGCCCACTGGCAGCAATAGACGATGCCCGCCCGTGGTAGCCAATAGGCACCCATTTGTAGTTGGGTAGCACTGGGTTGTCAGGCCGAAAGAGCTGGCCCACGGTGGTGGCGTGGTGTATGCCGGTATAAAAATCGGTGTAGTCACCTACCTCGCAGGGCAGACCCATCGTCACCTCGTGCTGGGCTTGCAAAGCGCCAGCCCACTGCGCCTGCTGCGGCGAGCCCTCTTTCAATCCTTGCCAAAGGGCCAAGCGCAGTGCTTGGCGTGCGTCTGGTGGCAAGGCCATCAGGGCATGCATGTCTTGACTATTCACCAGACCAACGGCCTGTAGGTCTAGCACCTGATCGCCAATGGCCACGCCAATGCGCAGGGCATCTTGCGGTGCGCGCCGGTAGCGGCCAAAGGGCAGGTTTTGTAGGGGGAAATCCGTATCAGGGTGATTGGCAGACGCTAGCCAGCTTTGCGCAGAGGGGTCATGCGTGGCGTTCATGCCTTGCCCAGCTCCTTGGCATGCAAAAAGGCGGCGTGCTTAGGGGCGCGCCGTGTTTGCGACCATTCCTCTAGCATGTCCCACTTCACCGCATCCATCTTTTGCAGCATGGCCGCCTCGTCAGGGTCAGGGCAGGCCAGCTCTAGCCGGTGGCCGTTGGGATCAAAAAAGTAGATGGAGTGGAAAATGCCGTGGTCGGTCACGCCCAACACGTCTACACCCTGCGCTTCCAAATGGGTCTTAAAGGCCAACAGCGTGGCGCCGTCTTTCACCTTGAAGGCAATGTGCTGCACCCACTCAGGGGTGTTGGGGTCGCGCCCCATGGGGGGCTGCGTGGGCAGCTCAAAAAACGCCAGCACGTTACCTTGGCCCGCATCTAAAAACACGTGCATATAGGGGTCTGCCGCTTTGGTAGAGGGCACATGGTCTTCAGCAATAGCCAGCACAAAGTCCATGTGCAGCATTTTTTGGTACCACAGCACCGTTTCTTTGGCGTCTTTGCAGCGGTAGGCTACGTGGTGGATTTTGTCGATCTTCATAGTGCGTCTGCCGCTTAAAGCTATTCCAACTTGATGCTGGCCCTGGCAATCAGCTTGCCGTAGGCATCGTGCTCTTTGCGCACAAAGGCATCAAACTGAGCCGGCGTCGTGGGGCTTGGCACTGCACTCATGCGCGCAAACTTTTCTATCACATCGGGGCTTGCCATCGCACTGGCGAAAGCCTTGTGAAGCTGGTCTAAGGTGGCTTTGGGAAGATTGGCGGGTGCAAACAAACCAAACCATGTGCTGATCTCAAAGCCAGGTAACTGTTCATTAATAGAGGGCACACCGGGCAAGCTGTCTGAACGCTGCGAGGTAGTCACGCCCAAAGCCACTAACTTTCCGGCCTTGATGTTGGCGCTAGCGGAAGCGAGGTTGTCAAACATCAAGTCGGTCTGGCCACTGAGCACACTAAGCTGGGCGGGGGCAGCACCGGCGTAGGGAATATGAACCATAAAAAGTTTCGCCAACCCTTTGAAAAGCTCGCCCGATAAATGGCCCGCGCTGCCATTACCGCCGGATGCGTAATTTAGTTTTCCAGGATTTTTTTGCACATAGGCAATGAGATCTTTGGTGGTTTTAATGCCAAGACGCTTGGATGTATCGGCGCTAATAACCAGCACATTAGGTACTTGGGCTACTAAGGTAATGGGCGTAAAGTCTTTGAGCGCGTCGTAGGGCATTTTGGGGAATAGCCACGGATTGACCGCGTGGGTTGCCACCGCCCCCATCACAATCGTGTGCCCATCGGGCACCGCTTTGGACACACCCGCCACGCCTATGTTGCCGCCTGCGCCCGGCTTGTTGTCCACCACCACGGTGGTGTCTAAACTAGAGCGCACCTTTTCAGCCAAGATACGGGCGGCATTGTCTAAGGGCCCACCCGCAGGATAAGGCACCACCAGAGTAACGGGTCTTTGTGGAATAAGTTGGGCTTGGGCTAGGGCGGCTGCGCTCATTAAAACCACTGCCGCAGCACTGCGAAATAAGTAAAAATTCTTCATGTCTCGTCCTTCTAATTGTTAAAAATTGACCTGCATTGATCCAGGTGCTCATACTGTAGCGGCACCCAAAACACCACGGCGTATTTGGTCGCGCTCAAGCGACTCAAACAGCGCCTTGAAGTTGCCTTCGCCAAAGCCATCATCGCCCTTGCGCTGAATAAATTCAAAAAACACCGGCCCCAGTAGCGTTTGCGAAAAAATCTGCAGCAGCAAGCGCCGCTCACCGCCCGTGGCCACTCCGTCTAGCAAAATGCCACGGCTTTGCAGCGCGGGCACATCTTCGCCATGCTGGGGCAGTCGCTCGACTAGCATTTCGTAGTAGGTAGCGGGGGGCGCAGTCATCAGCGGCACGCCCGCTTGGCGCAGGCTGTCGATGGTGGCAGCTAGGTTGTCAGACAACAAGGCAATATGCTGAATACCTTCGCCGTTGAACTGCATCAAAAACTCTTCTATCTGCCCTGCCCCGCCAGAGGCTTCTTCGTTCAAAGGTATTCGAATCATGCCGTCAGGTGCGGTCATGGCCTTGGAGGTCAGGCCCGTGTATTCACCCTTGATATCAAAAAACCGTATCTCGCGGAAGTTAAAAATGCGCTCGTAAAACTGCGCCCAATAGGCCATGCGGCCCCGGTACACGTTATGGGTGAGGTGGTCAATGATCTTCAGGCCGTGGCCCGTGGGGTGGCGCGCCGCGCCTTCGATGAAATTAAAGTCGATGTCGTAAATGGATTCGCCATCGGCATAGCGGTCAATCAAATACAACGCAGCGCCGCCAATACCTTTGATGGCGGGCAAGCGCAACTCCATGGGGCCCGTGGGTATGTCTAGGGGTTGTGCGCCTTTTTCGAGCGCCAGCGCGTAGGCATGGTGCGCATTTTTTACCCTAAACGCCATGCCGCAGGCACTGGGGCCGTGCTCTGCCGCAAAGTACGCCGCCGCACTGCGCGGCTCGCGGTTGATGATGAAGTTAATCTGGCCCTGGCGATACAGATCTACATCTTTAGAGCGGTGGTGCGCCACCAAGCTAAAGCCCATTTGCGCAAACACCGCCTCCAGCACCCCGGGCTGGGGCGAAGCAAACTCGACAAACTCAAACCCCATCAAGCCCATCGGATTGTCAAATAGATCGGTCATGGCGTTGCTCCTGCTTGTAGTGCTGTGTATACCCGGTATTGTGAAGAGATGTGGGCGCATTAGGGATGCATCGCACACCAGAATTCAGCCATTTGACGCATAATTTGCGCATGAAAATAGAATATGAAGATGATTTTTTGCTTGATAAGTTCGACATCAGCTTATTGAGTGCATTACAAAACGATGCCTACGCCACCCACCAGACCCTGGGTGAACGCGTGCATTTGTCCACCTCGCAGGTCAGCCGGCGCATCGCGCGACTGCACGCTAGCGGCATCATTCGTCGCTACGTAGCCCTGCTAGACCCGGCCATGGTGGGCTTGGGCGTGCGGGCGGTCACCTATGTCACCCTGGCGCGCAACAGCGGCAACGAAGGTGCCACCTTTGAGCGCGATATTGCGGCATTTGCCGAGGTGCTGGAGTGCTACTCGGTGGCGGGCGAGGCCGACTACATCTTGCAAATTGTGGCTCCCAGCTTGGCGGATTTGTCCGATTCGGTGTTGCGCCGCCTCACCCGATTGGCGGGGGTAAGCAGCATTCGCTCCAACATCGTGCTGCAGTGCGTGAAGTCCAGCACCCAGCTGCCCTTGGGCCACATGGAGCAGGCTAATGCGGCCACTCGCCGGGCTCGCTTGAGTGCCGCATAGGTGCCCCCGGTGGCAGCGCGCTATTGAGGGCTTATAGGTATGCGAAAATCAGGGGCTTTTCACATTTCTTGATAATGTGGATGCCCGATCTCCAACATCACTTGGAACCGGCTGGATTGTCGACCCCACAGGCTTGCATAACCACCGTGGGTTAAAAAGGAATTTGATGAAACGTGTTGATGATTTCCGCCTGAAGTTCGGAAAAAAAGAGTTGGTTCCCATCATGGTGGGTGGTATGGGGGTCGATATCTCCACCGCCGAACTGGCTTTGGAAGCCGCGCGCCTAGGCGGCATTGGCCACATATCGGACGCCATGGTGCCCGACGTGTCGGACCGCCGCTTTGACACCAGCTTTGTCAAAGACAAGACCAAGTTTTACAAACACAACATCGACAACTCCGACAAATCCATCATCAAGTTTGATTTGGGGGTGTTGGCCGATGCCACCAAGCGCCACGTAGAAGCCACCATGCAAGCCAAGCGCGGCGAAGGCATGGTGTTTGTGAACTGCATGGAAAAGCTCACCATGAACGCCCCGCGCGAGACGCTGCAGGTGCGCATGGCATCTGCCTTGGACGCGGGTATTGACGGCATTACCCTCAGTGCGGGTTTGCATTTGGGCTCGTTTGGGCTCATTGCCGACCACCCCCGTTTTAGAGATGCCAAGTTGGGCATCATCGTGTCGTCGGTGCGCGCGCTGCAACTGTTTTTGCGCAAAAACGCCCGGCTAGACCGCAAACCTGATTACGTGATTGTGGAAGGCCCACTGGCGGGCGGCCACTTGGGCTTTGGCATGGACTGGGCCGAATACGACCTGGCCACCATCATGGCCGAGATTGTGCAATTCATCAAAACCGAAGAGCTCAACATTCCGGTGATTGCCGCAGGTGGTGTGTTTACCGGCAGTGATGCGGTGTCGTTCTTGGAAATGGGCGCGGCCGGTGTACAAGTCGCCACGCGCTTTACCGTGGCCAACGAATGCGGCTTGCCCGCCAAGGTTAAGCAAGACTACTTCCGCGCCAACGAGGAAGACATTGAAGTCAACACCATATCACCCACCGGCTACCCCATGCGCATGCTCAAGAGCACGCCCGCTATTGGTGCTGGCATACGCCCCAACTGCGAAGCCTATGGCTACTTGCTAGACGGCAATGGCGGCTGCGCCTACATCACCTCCTACAACCGTGAAGTGGCCTTGCACCCGGATGCAAAAGTTATCTCGGTGATGGACAAAACCTGCTTGTGCACCCACATGCGCAACTTCAACTGCTGGACCTGCGGGCACACTACCTACCGCCTCAAGGACACTACACACCGCAATGCCGACGGCACCTACCAAACGCTAAGTGCCGAGCATATTTTCAAAGACTACCAGTTCAGCGTAGACCACAAGGTGGCCCTGCCGGCCGTGCCTGTGAGTGCCTAGCGTGTTTTAGCGTGGTGTGGTGCGCTGCCCTACCCCCAGCGCCACCCCCACACTGAGCAACAACACCAGCGCCGCGCCCAGCAGCGTAGATCCGTACCAGCCACGGTCCATCAAGCCCCCAAACACCAGGGGCGAGATGGCAAAGCCCGTGTCCAACCCCGAGTAAACCAAACCATACACCCGGCCCGTGGCCCCCTTGGGCGTGGCTTTCTTAATCATCATGTCGCGCGACGGGCCACCTATGCCCACCGCAAAGCCCGTGGCAGCCAATACCGCCATGGTGGCCGTAGCACCCAGCAAACCGGTGCCACACAAGGCCAATAGCGCCGCACCAGCCGCCATGGCGATGGCCACCACGCGATCGCTATGCACCGAGCGCACGGCAATGAAGCCGCCCACAAACATGCCCACCGCCCCGCACAACATGTAGGCAGTGAGCGTCAAGGTGGCTGCCTCAAACGTCACGCCATGCATGGCTTTGAGAATGGACACGCTAAAGTTTTGCACCACCGCCAGCGTCATGGTGGAGAGCAAGAAAAATCCAAAGCACCACCACACCACAGGCAGTTTCATAAACGCCATGTCGTGCTCTAT
>JBIIYT010000076.1:0-8567 GCA_044346675.1 Rhodoferax sp.
GGGCCACCGCTGGCGATACTGTTTCCATTGCATTTCGAAGTTTGGCAAGTGAGTCCATGCTGCAATACGGTTACGTTACTGAGGTGCCAAGCCATCAAAGGTAGATTGCGCAATGCATATTTCATTTATTGCGAAACACAAACTATGATGCACGAAAAATCTGATTAGATCATGGTATCTCCCGTTACAGTCACCACACCCTCATGGACCGCCTCCGCTACGTTGGAGGGCACATCGACTTGGCTCCACCACGCCATCGCCCTCATTGAAGCCGACTACCAGCGCAGCGCAGACACGCACCTCATCCCCCTGCCCTTGCCCGGCTTTGCCCAGCACGGCATAGACCTGTACCTCAAAGACGAGTCCACCCACCCCACGGGTAGCTTGAAGCACCGCTTGGCGCGCTCGCTTTTTTTGTACGCGCTGTGCAATGGCTGGTTGCATGAGGGCTCTACTGTGGTAGAGGCCTCCAGCGGCTCCACTGCGGTGAGCGAGGCCTACTTTGCGCGGCTCTTGGGTCTGCCCTTTATTGCCGTTATGGCCCGCAGCACTTCGCCCGAAAAGATCGCACAAATTGAGTTTTATGGCGGGCGCTGCCATTTGGTAGACACTGCATCGCAGGTGTACGCCCAGGCTGCCGCACTGGCTGAGCAGAGTGGTGGCCACTACATGGACCAGTTCACCTATGCCGAGCGCGCTACCGACTGGCGCGGCAACAACAACATTGCACAAAGCATGTTCAGCCAAATGGCACGCGAGCGCCACCCCATTCCCCGCTGGGTGGTGGTGGGTGCTGGCACGGGCGGCACCAGCGCCACGGTGGGTCGCTACATACGCTACCAGCGCTATGCCACACAGGTGTGTGTGCCCGACCCCGTGGGCTCGGTGTTTGGGCAATACCACCGCACGGGCGATGCATCCATCACCGGGGCGGGCTCGCGCATCGAAGGCATTGGCCGCCCTCGGGTAGAGGCCAGCTTTGTGCGCACGCTCATAGACCGCATGCTGGACGTGCAAGACGTGGACTCGGTAGCCGCCATGCGCGAACTCTCCACGCTGCTGGGCCGTAAGGTGGGACCATCTACGGGCACCAACTTTATTGGCATGCTCACATTGGCGGCGGAGATGCGCGAGCGGGGAGAGGCGGGCTCCATCCTCTCGCTCTTGTGTGACTCTGGCGAGCGCTACCTGCCAAATTACCACAACACCAGCTGGGTGAGCAGCACGATGGGCGACTGCGCTGAGCCCCAAGCGCGGGTGCGCGCGGCGATGTTGTGACACCACTCACTTTGCTGTGGACGCGGCGCAGGCTACTAAACGCCAGCGTGCACATGGGCGCAAGTTGGGCCGTGGGTGGAACAGCCTTGATCGCGTTGCAGCATGCAAATGCCCTGCCCCTCAGACGCCTAGAGTTCCCACGCGATCACGGCGCGCATACCGATTTTCAAACCGAGTGGTGGTACGTTACCGGCTATGCCAATGCAGATGGTATGGACGCGGCGTATGGTTTTCAGGTCACCTTCTTTCGTAGCCGCGTGCCGCAAACGCAAGGGATGCAATCCGCACTGGCTGCCAAGCAACTGCTGTTCGCACACGCCGCCATTACCGATGTGCGTGGCAAAAAACTCTGGCACGACCAGCGCATAGCCCGTTGGTCTGGCGCAAGTGCGGATGACCCCACGGTGGGCACGGCACACGCCAGCACGCAAGACACGGCGGTAACGCTGCAAGACTGGTCGCTCAAACGTAATTCGCAAGGAGAGAGTGGCAAACTTATCGCCCAGATACGCGCCAACAACTTCGCGCTAGACCTGCAACTCTTGCCCACCCAGCCCGTGCTGCTGCAAGGCAAGCAAGGCCTCTCGCGCAAAGGGCCAGACGCCGAGCAGGCCAGCTACTACTACAGCCAACCGCAGTTGCAAGTGCAAGG
Organism: Rhodoferax sp.; assembly: GCA_044346675.1. Classification (GTDB taxonomy): domain Bacteria; phylum Pseudomonadota; class Gammaproteobacteria; order Burkholderiales; family Burkholderiaceae_C; genus Allorhodoferax. The sequence continues at coordinate 1,931 of JBIIYT010000076.1, forward strand.
CACCATCACCTTGCAGGGCAAGCAACACAGCGTGCGTGCAGGCAGCACCGCGTGGCTAGACCACGAATGGAGCCAAGCCCTGCTGCACCCCGACGCCGTGGGCTGGGACTGGATAGGCATCAACCTGCTGGACGGCAGCGCCCTTACCGCTTTTCGCCTGCGCACCCAAGCGGGCCAGGCACTATGGAGCGGTGGCTCACACCGCAGCGCGCCCTCCAGCAGTAGCCAGGCAACACAAATTTTTGAGCATGGCGACGTGCAGTTCACCCCCGCGCGCACTTGGCGCAGCCCAGCAAGCCAAGCCATCTACCCCGTGGAGTGGACCGTGCGAATCAATCACCGCAACAAGAGCGGATCGTTAGACACTAGCTACACCATCAAAGCCGTCATCGACAACCAAGAACTCGACAGCCGCCAATCCACGGGCGCGGTGTATTGGGAAGGGCTGTGCGAAGTGTGGGAGGGCTCCCGCTTGGTGGGGCGGGGGTACTTGGAGATGACGGGGTATGCGGGGGCCTTGAAACTCTAGAGATGCAAATGCTATCTAATTGATAGCCTTCTGCGCAATCTCCACAAGGGCAAATGGCAAGCTTTGCACTCTTAATAACGAGCCTCGAATTTATCCGCCCGTTTGCTTCACAAATGCTTCAAATGACGGGGCCACTTCGATGAGCGGCCTCACCTCGTCTTCATCCATCTCGTCATGAACCCAAAAATAGATTTTTCCAAAATATTCGCTTCTGATACCCAAGCAAATTTGGTTTCCACCCGGATCGTCCGCAATTGGAATTACCCGATCAATAGGAATGACGTCATCCAGTCTATAAAGCACCGCGTCCAAGTCATAGAGCCCGCCAATACCAACGCCATAGAACGTATTTGCGACAGATTCCCCCCAATTCGGAACTATGAAATCAGGCAAGTCTGGACGTCCACCGTTCTGCTCCAACAGGAAGTTTCGATATTGCTTGGGCAATGACACATCCAACTTTTTTTCGAGCGCCTCTAGGTCAGACATTGAAGCCACACCGTAAGTTTTTGTCATAGGAATCATGCGCACCGCCTATTCTGCTATTCGTGGTTGAAAGGTCACCGTAATGACTGAAAATTATGCAAATATCTTCTCACACTCGTGGCTTCATGCTCGCCACACCTTGCACTTGCCTTTCCCGCCCCCACCTAGCCCGCCATGACTTCTTCAGACCGCCCAAAATCCCAAAACCCCAAATCACTCTCTGGCCTGCTGCCCTTCTTGCGGCCCTACCGGGGCCGCATTGTTTTAGCCATCTTCTTTTTGGTACTTGCAGCCGGGGCCACCTTGGCATTTCCTCTGGCGCTGCGCAACTTGATTGACGGTGGGCTGGTGCAGACGGACAAGGGTGCGCAGGTGATGGCTCTGCGTGCGCACTTTGTGGAGTTGTTTGCCGTGGCAGTGGCGTTGGGCTTGTTCTCTGCGGCACGCTTTTACATGGTCACCTGGTTGGGCGAGCGGGTGACTGCGGACCTGCGCAACGCGGTGTACAGCCATGTGCTCAACCAAAGCCCCGAGTTTTTTGAGACCACGCAAACGGGCGAAGTGCTCTCGCGCCTGACCGTAGATACCACGCTGGTGCAAACGGTGGTGGGTTCGTCGCTTTCCATGGGGCTGCGCAATGCGGTGATGGGCTTGGGTGCCTTGGGCATTTTGGTGTGGACCAACCCGGTGGTGATGTTGCAAGTGCTGGTGGTGTTGGTGCTGATTGTGGTGCCGGCGCTGTGGTTTGGGCGACGGGTGCGCAAGCTCTCGCGCGCCAGCCAAGACCGCGTGGCCGACTCCAGCGCCATTGCGGCCGAGGTGCTCAACGCCATACCCGTGGTGCAAAGCTACACCGCACAGGAGCGCGAGGCAGCGCGCTTTACCACCTCCACCAGCAACGCGTTTGACACCGCAGTGCGCCGCGCCCGCGCGCGCTCGGTGCTGGTGGCGTTCATCATCATTGCCACATCTGCCGCGCTGCTGTGGGGCCTGTACCAGGGCACGCAGGCGGTGATGGCCGGGAGTATCAGCGCGGGGCACTTAGGGCAGACGGTGGTGTACGTCATCATTTTGGCCGGGGCTTTTGCGGTGCTGGGCGAGGTGTATGGCGACTTGCTGCGCGCTGCCGGCGCGACCGAGCGGCTCATGGAGCTGCTGGGCACCCAGTCGCCCATCACTTCACCATCAAAACCACTGTTAGCGCAGAATCCTATTGCCGGAAGCGCTATTAAATTTGAAGCGCTGGAGTTCCACTACCCATCCCGCCCCAATCAGGCGGCGCTGAGCAACTTCTCGCTGGATGTGCAGGCAGGTCAGACGGTGGCCATTGTGGGGCCTAGCGGCGCGGGCAAGAGCACGGTGTTTCAATTGCTGCTGCGCTTTTATGACCCGCAGAGCGGGCGCATTGTGCTGGACGGGGTGAACACGCGCGACCTCGACCTGCACGCGCTGCGCCAGCGCGTGGGCATAGTGCCGCAAGACGCGGTGATTTTTTCTAGCAGTGCGTTAGACAACATTCGCTATGGCCGCCCAGACGCGACCGACGCCGAGGTGAAAGCCGCTGCCCATGCGGCGTTTGCGCACGAGTTCATCAGCGCATTGCCCGAAGGCTACGACACCTTTTTGGGTGAGCGCGGTGTGCGCCTGTCTGGCGGGCAGCGCCAACGCATCGCCATAGCCCGCGCCATGCTGAAAAACCCACCCCTATTGCTGCTGGATGAGGCGACAAGCGCGCTAGATGCCGAAAGCGAACGCATGGTGCAAGCCGCACTAGAGAGCGCCATGCGCGACCGCACCACGCTGGTGATTGCCCACCGCTTGGCCACCGTACAAAAGGCCGACCTGATTGTGGTGCTGGACCAGGGCCGCTTGGTAGAGCAAGGCACACACGCCGAGCTGGTGGCGCGCGGCGGGGTGTATGCGGGGCTGGCGGCGCTGCAGTTCAACATTTAGAGTGCAGTAGCGCAGGCTGAAGGCCTTTTCGGGGCTAGCCCAGTTGTATTGATATTTGGCCCTTGAAGACCTAAAATCGATGCATCTAGCCCTAGGAGAGTGTCATGGACGTTTCATCAGCCAGCAAGGCTCCCTTTAACCCCAGCGCGAACGCCCAAAGTGCCGTCAAGGCTGATTTGCTTGAAAGTTTGCGCAAGAGTATCGAGCAAAACAAGGTGGCTCAGCAGAGCAAAGAGCCTGAAGCCAAGCCCTCGCCCGTGGTGAACACCCAAGGCCAAACTACTGGGCGATTGCTCAACGTGAAAGCCTAAGCGGCGGCAATAAGCGCCATCTGCCATGGTTGCCATTACCTCCACCAACACGGCCACGCCGTCTTTGCAGTCGGTGCTCAGCCGTGCCCGCGTGCTACAAGCCCGCACCGAAGCCGAGCAAGCGGAAGCGAGAGCACAAAGCCTGCGCAGCCAAGCCGACGCAGCCGAGGTGGACGCCCAAAAAAGCCAAGACAAAGTGCGCAGCCTAGACAATAGTGCGCGCAAAGACACCTCCAGCGCCGAGAACAAGCCCATCATCAATGCGCAAGGGCAGTCAACCGGCCGCCTTATCAACCTGCGCGCTTAAGCTAGGCCTTTACTGCAGCGGGCCTTTGAGCGATTCGGGCAGCACCAGTGGCATCACCGCTATGCCCTCTTCCAGCAGTTCACGGGTTTCTTGCACGGTAGCTTTGCCGCGAATGCTGCGTTCTTCTGCCTCGCCATAGTGCATTTTGCGGGCCTCTTCGGCAAATTGGTCTCCCACATCAGTGGTAGTGGCCACTACTTTGCGGGCAAGGTCCATCCAAGCGGTAGCCAAGGCTTGGTCTTGCTTGGCGGGCAGGGCTAGATCTGTTTGCGCGGTCGGTTCTTCGCCAGTAGGCTGGGCACATTTAGCGGCCAGGTTGAGTCGAGGTGCGCTGAGTTTTTTGGTGATGGACGCGTCCCCACACATAGGGCATTGGATGTATGACTGGGCGCACTGGGCCACGAAGTCTTGCTCTGAGGCAAACCAGCCTTCAAAGGTGTGCGCAAAGGCACATTGCAAGTCCAACACTTTCATAGCGTTCGTTTCAAGCCTGGGGGGCAGCTTCTACCGACTGCCATTGCAGCGGCCAGCTACCAGCCAGCACATTTTGCAGCCACAAGGCGCACGTCAGGGTCTTGGCATCGGTTACCCGGCCGTCTAGGCACCACTGCAATAGCTCAGTCGGCGTGGCGGTGAACACTTCCAAAAATTCACCGCTGTCCAGCTGGCGTTCACCCAAGGTGAGCTGGCGCGCAAACCAAATTTCAATGAATTCGGTGGAATAGGCAATGACCGGGTGCATCACGCCCGCGCGCGCCCATTGCACAGCGCGGTAACCCGTTTCTTCGCGCAGCTCGCGCTGGGCGCAGGCTAGGCCGCCCTCGCCCGGGTCGAGCTTGCCCGCAGGGAATTCCACCATCACTTGGCCTACAGGGTAGCGAAACTGCCGCTCCAACACCACCCGCACAGAGCCATCTGCTTCTTGCAATAGCGGTATGACCACCACTGCACCGGGGTGCACCACATATTCACGGTGGCCGCTGGTGCCATCGGGCAGGGTAACGGTGTCGCTAAAGGCATGCAAAAAGCGGCCTTTAAAAACCTCTTGGCTCGTTTGCCGGGTCTCTACCAAATGGCTGTCTTGCATGCGCGACGAACCCATTCAATCTTTGTGCTTGAGCAGGTAGCGGTAGACAAAGCCAGGAAAGGCAAAGGTGAGAAACAAGGCCGCTGTGATAGCGTAAAACTCCCACGTCTGCGGCGCTATTTGCCCTGCGCGCTTCTCCAAGAGCAAGCCAATTGCTCCCACCAGAAAATACAAGAGCACCAACTCGACTAAGCGCAAGCCAAAGCTTTTCGATTGACCCAGAGCGATCACGCCCAAGAAACGGGGGCTAAGAAATGGCAGGCTAGCCGCAGCCAAGGCAAGCAGCACCAGTAGCCACACCGAAGACGTCGCTGTTGTCACAGATCTATGCGCGTTTAGGACTCAAAAACCCAGTACTTCCGAAATGGACTTGAAGCACAAGGCCATGAGGCCGCTAGGGAAAATACCCAAGCACAAGATCAACAGGCCATTGAGGCTGAGCACCACACGCACATCGATCGGTGCCACGACGTTGCTAGCGGTGATGGGCGCATCAAAATACATGACTTTAACCACGCGCAAATAATAGAACGCGCCTACCAAAGACATGAGCACGGCAAATACAGCCAAGCCGAGGTAGAGCGGCAAGTCGGACGCAATCAGCGCTTGCAGCACAGACAATTTGGCGTAGAAACCCACCATAGGAGGAATGCCGGCCAAGGAGAACATGCACAAAGCCATCACACCCGCATACAAAGGGCTGCGCTGGTTAAGACCCGCAAAATCTGCAATTTCTTCGCTCTCAAAACCTTCGCGCGCCAACAACAAAATGATGCCAAAGGTAGCCAAGGTCGTCAGGACGTAGGTTATGACGTAAAACATGGCTGCGCTGTAGGCATTGGCAGCAAAGAAGATGCTGCCATTCACCACGCCTGACATCAGCCCCAAGAGCACGAAGCCCATTTGCGAAATGGTGGAAAACGCCAACATGCGCTTCAGGTTAGTCTGGGCAATAGCCGCCAAATTACCCACAAGCAAAGAACCTATGGCGAGCAACATCAGCATCTGCTGCCAATCGACTGCCAAGGGGAGCATGCCTTCTACCAGTAGACGCATCACCACCGCGAACGCCGCCAACTTGGGAGCGCCACCAATGATGAGGGTCACTGCCGTAGGGGCGCCTTGGTAGACATCTGGAATCCACATGTGAAAAGGCACCACGCCCAACTTGAACGCCAAGCCGGTCACAATGAAAACCAAACCAAGCACCAACACCGAGTAGACATACTCTCCAGAATGAATAGCTTTGAACAAAGTAGTGATATCCAGCGTGCCGGTAGCCCCATACATCATGGACATGCCATAGAGCAAGAAGCCCGACGCCATTGCGCCCAACACAAAGTATTTCATGGCGGCTTCTGTGGCGGTGGCGTTGTCCCGGCGCAAAGCTACCAATGCGTAGCTAGACAAGGTGAGCAATTCCAAGCCCATGTAGATGACCAAGAAGTTGTTGCCCGAGATCATGACAAACATGCCCAAGAGGGCAAACAGGCTCAAGGTGAAGAACTCGCCACCACGCAGCATGTCACGCGATCCAGCATAAGGCCTGCCGTACACCAAGGTCGCCATCATGGCAAGCGCAGCAAAACACTTGAGCCAGTTGCCCATGGCATCACTCACCACCATGTTGCCAAAACCGTAGAGAGATTGTCCAGTGGCACCTAAGTACGCTTGCACCACACCCTGCGCATAGCCAGCCTCCAAAAGCGCCACACATGCCAAGGTGGCAAGTGTCAAAGCGTAGGTCAAGGTGCGCTGCGCACTTTTAACACCCAAGTCCACGAGGAGGATGACACATGCCATCACCATCAGAACAATTTCGGGCAGGGCTGTGATCCAACTGATTTTGTCAATCATCTTCGGTCTCTCAATTCAGTGTGGCAAGTTCAGTTTGGAAACGGCAACATGCTGGAGCAGTTGCGCAACCGACACATCCATCACGTCGGTAAACGGTTTGGGGTAGA
>JBIIYT010000077.1:0-8565 GCA_044346675.1 Rhodoferax sp.
GCGGTTTTCGGTTTCGCGGCGGCGCTCTTTGTACTTGGAAACCCCCGCAGCCTCTTCCAAAAACAGGCGCAGTTCTTCAGGTTTGGATTCAATAATGCGGCTGATGGTGCCCTGGCCAATGATGGCATAGGCGCGCGGCCCCAAGCCCGTGCCCAAAAACACGTCTTGCACATCGCGCCTGCGCACGGGCTGGTTATTCAAAAAGTAGCTGGAGGTGCCATCGCGCGTGAGCACCCGTTTGACCGCAATTTCCCCAAACTGGCCCCACTGGCCACCGGCGCGGTGGTCCGCGTTGTCAAACACCAGCTCCACACTGGCGCGGCTGGCGGGCTTGCGGGTGGTGGTGCCGTTGAAAATAACGTCTTGCATGGACTCGCCACGCAGCTCGCTGGCCTTGCTCTCGCCCAGCACCCAGCGCACCGCATCCATGATGTTGGACTTGCCGCAGCCGTTGGGCCCCACCACGCCAATCAGTTGCCCCGGCAACAAAAAGTTGGTGGGTTCGGCGAAGGACTTGAATCCGGATAACTTGATGGAATTAAGACGCACGGGGGATAAGGTCTACAAACACGAAACCGTGATGATACCGTGTAGCACACACAGGGAAATTCAGGCGCAGCTAGAGCAGCCACGCCCCCGGGTGCCCAGCTTTAACTACTCAGGGCTTGAATGATTTTGGCAGCCAAAGCATTGAGGGCTGGGGGTTTGACGATGTAGCCAGACACGCCCAGTGGCAAGGCCTCGCCCACGGTGGCGGCGCTAGCGTCAGCGCTCAAGAAAATGACTTTGACAGCTTTTAGCTGGGGGTTTTCCATATCCCGCAACTGGCGCACAAACTCAATTCCCCCCATGGGCTGCATGTGTACGTCGGTGAGCACCAGGTCGGGTTTGAGTTTGGCAACTTCCCGCAGGGCCGCCGCACCGTCTTCAAAGGCAAAGATGTCTTGAATCCCTAAGCGACGCAGATTGTTGAGGATGAACGTACGCATGATCTTCTCGTCTTCAACCACCATGACACGTTTGAATTTGAGGTCCATCGCCATTTCCTTTGCCGATTAATGGGCCCCACAGGTACTGCTACGTGGGTCCTAAATGCCTAAGTGGGTGTCAATTTCGCTTTGCAATTGCTCTAGTTTGGGGCTGAGCAAAGCGAATGCAGCACCCACCTCTTGCGCGGTGCCGGTTTTGCTCAGCAACTCAATCGCCGCCACCTGATCGCACAGCTCGTCGGTACAAAAAATCGGGATAAACCCCTTGAGGGCATGCAGCATACGATTAGCCAACAAAACATTGTCTTGTGCCAGCAAGCGCTCAATTTGAGGAATATCCCGGGTCAAGGACACCTGCAGCATGTCCAGCATGTCATGCAGCGCAGGTAAGTCGCCAATTTGTTCCAACGCGCGTTCAACATCCAAATAAGCGGGAGTTTGCCCGTTTGTGGAAGTGATTGACATCGAATGCTCCTGTTCATCTATGGGGTGCGCCACATACCAGCGCTTGCTTTTGCCCAGTGTAATAGCCTCTCAAGGATAATGCCACGGTATGAACCCCAATTTGTCACGTTTACAAGCCTACCCGTTTGAGCGCCTGCGCCAATTGTTTGCGTCGGTCACCCCCAATGCCAATTACCGCCCCATCAGTTTGGGCATTGGTGAGCCACGCCACCCTACGCCCGACCTGATAAAACAAGCGTATTGCGATGCCATTTGGGCCGAATTTGGTGGGCTGGCGGTGTATCCCGCCACTGCTGGTGATGTGGCCTTGCGCCAGTCTATTGCGGCTTGGTTACAGCGGCGCTACGGCTTGGCGCTGGATGTAGCCACCCAAATTTTGCCCGTCAATGGTTCGCGTGAGGCACTCTTTGCATTTGCCCAAACGGTGGTCAATCCTGAACGCCTGAACGCCAATGGTGCAGCGGTGCGCGTGGTCTGCCCCAATCCGTTCTACCAAATTTATGAAGGCGCCGCGCTGCTCAGCGGTGCAGAGCCCTATTTTGTAGCGTCCGACCCCGAACGCAACTTTGCACAGGACTGGGACAGTGTGCCCTCTGAAATTTGGGAACAAACCCAGTTGCTTTTTGTTTGCTCACCAGGCAACCCCGCTGGTGCGGTGATGCCACTCTCGGAGTGGGAACGCCTGTTCGCACTCAGCGACAAGTATGGTTTTGTGATTGCCTCGGATGAGTGCTACAGCGAAATTTACTTTCGGGATGAGCCGCCACTGGGCGGCTTGGAGGCTGCTGCACGCCTAGGACGCACCGACTTCAAAAACTTGATCGCCTTTACCAGCCTCTCCAAACGCAGCAATGTGCCCGGCATGCGCAGCGGGTTTTGCGCGGGCGACGCGGCTTTGATCAAGCAGTTTTTGCTATACCGCACCTACCACGGTAGCGCCATGAGCCCGGTAGTGCAGTCGGCCAGCATTGCTGCTTGGAATGACGAGCACCATGTGGTGCAAAACCGGGCGCAATATCGGGACAAGTTTGCCCAAGTCACGCCCCTGTTGGCTCAGGTTCTGGATGTAGCGCTACCAGATGCCGGCTTTTATCTCTGGGCCAAGGTCAAGGGCAGCGACACTGATTTTGCCCGCGAACTGCTAGCTCTTTACAATGTGACTGTTTTGCCGGGCAGTTATCTGGCCCGCGAAGCTCAGGGCAACAACCCCGGTGCTAACCGAATCCGTATGGCCTTGGTCGCCGAAACCGCTGAATGCGTAGAAGCGGCCCAGCGCATCGTGCAATTTGTTCAATCCCGAGTTTGATACTCGCCACACAAAATCCTTATCACCATGAGCCAACAAGTACAGCAAATCATTGAAGCAGCCTGGGAAGACCGTGCCAACATTTCAGCCGCCTCTGCACCCAAAGAGGTAAGCGAAGCCGTCGAATACGTGATCGCTCAGCTCAACAGCGGGCAATTGCGTGTGGCCACCCGTGAGGCAGTGGGCCAATGGACCACCCACCAGTGGATCAAGAAGGCCGTCATGCTGAGCTTTCGCCTCAACGACAACGCCATCATGCGTGCGGGAGACTTGGGGTTTTATGACAAAGTACCCACCAAGTTCGCGCACTTGGACGAAGCAGCCATGAAAGCCACTGGTGTGCGCGTAGTACCCCCTGCGGTGGCTCGCCGCGGCAGCTACATTGCCAAAGGGGCTATTTTGATGCCCTCTTACGTAAATATTGGTGCCTATGTGGATGAAGGCACCATGGTCGACACTTGGGCTGCGGTGGGCTCTTGCGCACAAATTGGCAAAAATGTGCACTTGAGCGGCGGCGTGGGCATTGGCGGCGTGCTAGAGCCTATGCAAGCTGGCCCCACCATCATTGAAGACAATTGCTTTATTGGTGCGCGCTCTGAGGTGGTCGAGGGCGTGATCGTGGAAGAGAACTCCGTACTGTCCATGGGTGTGTACATCGGACAAAGCACTCCCATTTACAACCGCGCCACCGATACCGTGAGCTATGGTCGGGTACCTTCGGGTTCGGTGGTCATCAGCGGAACCTTGCCCAAAGCCGATGGGAAATACAGTATGTATGCGGTCATCATCGTCAAGACGGTGGATGCGCAAACCCGCGCAAAAACATCTCTCAACGATTTGTTGCGCGATTGATCTTTTTGTAAATACTGCGAGAGGTTGATTCATGGCTACTGCAAGCACATCTGGAACGATGGAACGGATCTTGCGCTTGATGAGCGAGAAGAAGGCGTCGGACGTTTATCTCTCAGCGCATGCGCCCGCCATGATCAAGATCAACGGGCAATGCGTCCCCATTAATGGCCAGTCTTTACCGCCCGATGCACCGAAAAACTTGCTGGCAGAGGTACTGCCCGCTGCGCTCATCGATCAGTTGGAAACCGAAGGTGAATTAAATGTTGGCTTCCCACTGGCTGGCGTGGGACGCTTTCGCGTAAGTGCCATGCGCCAACGCGGCAGCCTTGCTGCGGTGATTCGTTACATTTCTGTTGAGATTCCATCCTTGGCAAGCCTCGCGGTACCCATGATTTTGGGTGACTTGATCATGGAAAAGCGTGGTTTGATCTTAATGGTAGGGGCCACTGGTGCCGGTAAAAGCACCACGCTGGCTTCCATGCTAGACCACCGCAACGAAAATTCGGCCGGCCATATTTTGACCATCGAAGACCCCATCGAATTTTTGTTCAAAAACAAAAGGTCGATAGTGAACCAGCGCGAGGTCGGTGCTGATACCAAGTCGCTCCAAGTGGGTTTGAAAAATGCCTTACGCCAGGCACCGGATGTGATCATGATTGGCGAGATTCGCGATCGTGAGACCATGTCTGCGGCCATTGCTTACGCACAGTCGGGACACCTGTGTTTGGCCACCATGCATGCCAATAACAGCTATCAGGCGCTTAACCGGATTTTGAGTTTTTACCCCGTCGAGGTTCGACAAACCATGCTGGGAGACTTAGCCGCAGCACTCAAGTCGATTGTTTCGCAACGTTTGCTGCGCACCACGAGTGGTGCGCGAACGCCTGCGGTGGAGATCATGCTCAACACGACTTTGATTTCTGATCTGATTGAGAAAGGCGATTTTTCTGGGATCAAAGAGGCCATGGAGCAATCGATGGCTGAGGGTTCGCAGTCCTTTGAACACGACATGGCGCGCCTGATCAGTGAAGGCGTGGTTGACCGAAAAGAAGGCTTGGCCCATGCCGACTCTCCTACCAACCTGATGTGGCGTTTGCAAAACGACTTCTCCAAAGCCAGTCAATCTACTGCGCCCAAAGAAGAGGATGAAGGGGCATCCTTTACGGAGATAACGCTGGACATCAAGCACTGATGTTTGACGCATGACATTGCTTGAACTTATCGAGTCTGAAGCGCACAAGCTTACGGCTGCCAATGTGTCTTTTGGACATGGAACTACCAATGCGTTTGACGAATCCGCCTGGCTTGTTTTGTCGAGTTTAGGATTGCCACTAGACACTGCGCTTGAGCCTAAAAGCCAGTCGGGGGTTGAACACAGCAGCACGGAATTGTCGCCCGACGCCGTGGCGCGCGCCAAGGAGCTAGTCGCAAAAAGAATCGCTAGCCGAAAACCAACCGCGTACCTGACAAATCAAGCTTGGCTTCAAGGCTACGCGTTCTACGCAGATGAACGCGCTATCGTGCCACGCTCGCTTATTGCCGAATTGCTAGTCGAAGGCGGTATCGACTTCTGGTTAAGCGAGTCTACCCACAAGGTACTGGACCTGTGCACGGGCAACGGCAGTTTGGCGGTCATTGCGGCCAGCGTCTTTCCAGAAGTAGCAGTAAGCGCCGCAGATTTGTCAGTAGATGCTTTGGCTGTAGCTCGCATCAATGTTGCCAAGCATGCGTTGCAAAACCGTATTACGCTGGTGCAGTCGGACGGAATGAACGCGCCGGAGCTGGCCATACGGGGCCCTTTTGATCTGCTTCTGTGCAACCCTCCTTACGTCAATGCGCAAAGCATGCAAGCACTTCCGCCAGAGTACCTGGCCGAGCCAGACATGGCCTTGAATGGCAACTGCGCTGGGGGTGCTGACGGGATGGACTTTATCCGCTTACTGCTGCGCGATGCGCCAAAGCACATGACACAAGACGCAGTGCTTATCTTAGAAATTGGCAACGAACGCGCTTATTTTGAGGCAGCCTTTCCTAGCTTAGAAGTGGTGTGGCTAGAAACCAGCGCCGGTGAAGACCAGGTCTTACTCGTCACACGCGAATCTTTAACTCGCTAAGAACTCCCCGCTTGTCGGCGGTTCTTGCATGCAACAAAACATATGATTACTTTGAAGAACGTCACCTTGCGCCGCAGTGCCAAGGTACTGTTAGACAACGCGTCTGTGACGCTCAATCCAGGCGAGAAGGTGGGTTTAGTGGGGCGCAACGGGGCTGGCAAATCGTCCCTATTCGCTTTGTTCAATGGTTCTTTGCACGAAGATGCAGGAGAGTACTACATTCCTGCCCAATGGCGCATGGGTCAGGTCGCCCAAGACATGCCAGAGACGGATCAGCCCGCGACTGACTTTGTGGTGGATGGTGATACGGCGCTGTTGGCGGCCCAACAAGAAGTGGCGGCTTCTGAAGCCACCGAAGACTACACGCGTATGGCGAATGCCTACATGGCGCTGCAAGATGCTGGCGCACACGACGCCCCCGCCCGTGCACAGGCTTTGATATTAGGCTTAGGTTTCAAAACCACCGAATTGATGAACCCCGTCAATAGCTTTTCAGGCGGATGGCGCATGCGTTTACAACTTGCAAGAGCACTGATGTGCCCCTCTGACTTGTTGTTGTTGGATGAGCCCACCAATCACTTGGACTTGGATGCCTTGGTCTGGCTAGAGGCGTGGCTCAAGAAGTACGAGGGAACCATGGTCGTTATCAGTCATGACCGCGAATTTTTGGATGCAGTGACCAATGTCACTTTGCACATTGATGCGTCCAAACTGGTTCGCTATGGCGGCAACTACAGTAAGTTCGAAGACATGCGTGCCGAGCAAATGGAGCTGCAACAAAACGCATTTGCCAAACAGCAAGACAAAATTGCGCATTTGCAAAAGTTTATCGACCGCTTTAAAGCCAAAGCCAGCAAAGCCAAGCAGGCGCAAAGCCGTGTCAAAGCGCTGGATCGGATGCAAAAAATTGCACCCCTTCTGGCCGACGCTGACTTTAGTTTCGAGTTCAAGGAACCAGCCAACCTGCCCAACCCAATGCTTTCCATGCAGGGCGTAAGCTTTGGTTACCCACCGCCTGAGGACGCCCCTGCCGGCACGCCGCCCACGGTCATCGTGCAAAACGTCAACCGCTCCGTGCTTGCAGGCCAGCGCATCGGCATCTTGGGTGCCAATGGGCAAGGCAAATCCACCTTGGTCAAAACAGTGGCCCGTGCATTGAAAGCAACCGGGGGCGAGATTACAGAAGGCCGAGGCTTGAACATTGGCTATTTTGCGCAGCAAGAGTTAGATGTGTTGCGTCCGGCAGATACGCCCTTGGAGCACATGATTGCTTTGGTGAAAGAGTTAACCGCAGCAGGAAAAATTGCCGGCCAAGCCACCAGGGAACAAGACTTACGCAGCTTCTTGGGGAACTTCAACTTTGGCGGCGATATGGTCAAGCAAGCCGTAGGCAGCATGAGTGGGGGCGAAAAAGCGCGACTGGTGTTGTGCATGATTGTGTGGCAGCGCCCTAACCTCTTACTTCTGGATGAGCCCACCAACCATCTGGACCTAGCTACACGCGAAGCCTTGAGCATGGCTTTAAATGAGTTTGAGGGAACGGTCATGCTGGTGAGCCACGACCGAGCCCTGCTGCGGGCGGTGTGCGATGAATTCTGGATGGTCTCGCGCGGAGGCGTAGCACCTTTTGACGGAGATTTGGACGACTACCAGCGTTACTTGCTGGATGAAGCAAAACGCCAGAGAGAACTGATAAAAGACGCACAAGCCGAGGCAGCCAAGGCGAAAATAGTGGCCAAGACAAGCAGCAAATCGCCAGCAGCAAAACCTGCCGAACTTTCAGATGCAGCGCGCAAACTCAAAAAAGAAATTCAGGCTGTCGAAGCCCGTATGCAAGTCTTAAACACGGAGGGAGCGGCACTGGAAGTGCGGCTCGCAGCACAGCCACTGGCTGCCGAAATAGCCGACTTAGGCAAACGCCTCAAAAACGTCGGTGACGAAATTAAAGACTTAGAAGACCGATGGCTTACTCTGTCCTCGCAACTGGAGGCTTGACCGCACTGGCTTTTTCGCAAACAAGCATGTAATGCCGATACAGCAGCGCACTAAATGGGTACATGGCAAGGCGCATTTTCATCGGCATACTGTGCTTCGAAAATAGCATGTACAGAAACTGAACAGGATAAATGAGGAGTGCTAGCGGCAGCATCATGTAGTCTTTCGGCCGCATTGACACATAACGAATCTCTTTAACTGTGAAGCCAGCATCGAGAAGAATACGGACCATGTTGTAAATGGAGATCACCTTCCAAGTAGCTTGCCCAGAAGCCGCAAACATGTTGTACTGGCGAACCTTTCCAAGCCAAAGATAGGACAGTCGGTCACGGATAGAAATCACATTGTCATTCGAGACCAAAAACAAGCCGTCGTCTTTGAGGTGGGCCCTGCAATTCTCAAAAAACTGCAATGTGTTGTCAAACTCCATGACGCCACTGATGGAAAGTACCACGTCAAACTTCTTCCCATCAAACACTTGAAAAGGACGGTTGGCATCCACAGCCATGAAATCATCACCACTGAGCTGCTCGGGCACCTTCAAATCAGCCCCCTTGACGAAAGCTCCAGGGAAAAATTCCCGCAAAGTAGCAATCAATGTTCCGTGCCCGCAGGGTATGTCCAAAATAGCAGCGCCCACTTTGGCTTTGCCACACTCTCGCAAGAACTCCACAACAGATCTATGAACGCCACGGGCAGTTTGACCACGACTGATGTTCTTGGTAGATTTTTCCATGTTTAGACCTTCGTGAATTTGGAGGGAGATATTTACCCAATAGAGCCGTCATTGCCTATTCGGACCGCCTCAATTGGGGATTGAACTTCTTGGGGATAAGAGGACTCT
>JBIIYT010000078.1:0-8543 GCA_044346675.1 Rhodoferax sp.
GGTTCTCGGTTCCTTCCATCTGGGCTTGCAAATCACGAAACGCTTGGTTGGCCTTCAGATTTGGGTAGTTCTCAGACACCACCAACAGGCGCGACAAGGCGCCCGACAGCTGCCCCTGTGCTTGCTGAAATTTTTGGAACGCCGCGGGGTCGTTGACCAGCTCTGGCGTGGCCTGAATGGAGGTGGCTTTGGCGCGCGCCTCCACCACTTTGGTCAGGGTGTCCTGCTCAAACGCGGTTTCGCCTTTGACGGTGCTGACCAAATTGGGCACCAGATCTGCCCTGCGTTGGTATTGGTTGAGCACCTCCGCCCAGCTGGCTTTGACTTGCTCGTCCGTAGTTTGGAACGTGTTGTAGCCGCAGCCCGCTAGGCTTAGCGTTGCTGCAGCCAACACGAGGGATAAAAGTTTACGCATGTGAATACCTCAAAAGTAAGAGAAATGCTGGGCGCCGCTAGCGGCTAGTCGCTAGCCGTAGATGCCAGTTGTGCAGGGTAGTCTTCACTGGCCAGTGCCGCAATCAGCGCCTGTGCACCAGAATCCATCTCGCCCACCACACGGGCGCGCCCCTTGGCCAAGTCCACCTCGACTTGGCTCACCCCCGGCACCGATTGCAGCGCCTTGGTGACATGCTTTACGCACGAACCACACGTCATGCCTTGAACGTCAAGCTCTACTGTGTTCATTGATAACTCCTTGCCTCCAAGCCCTATTGCCAATCCATCTTATGCTCCGCGCTCCTGCATGCTTTGACGCGGATCAAGTATTAGTCAGCTTGCGTGTCGGGCGCATGAAGTTCATGTGATGGACTCTTGCTTAACGGTAGCTTTGGTACACGGTGCTGCTGCCGTCCTTGGCGACCAGCAGCACGTCATACGGGTCTTTGCGGCCTTGGTAAATGGGGGCGTCCATGCCCGGCGAGCCCACCGGCATGCCCGGCACAGCCAAGCCCACGGCCTTGGGTTTTTCGCGTAGCAGGCGCTGAATGTCTTTGGCGGGCACATGGCCCTCTATGGCATAGCCCGCCACGCTGGCGGTGTGGCAAGAGCCCAGCTTGCTGGGGATGCCCAAGCGTGCACGGGCGGCCTCGTTGCCAATGTCAAACACGCGCACCTTAAAGCCGGCTTGCTCCAAATGCGTCACCCAGTCTTTGCAGCAACCGCAGTTGGGGTCTTTCCACACGTCCATAGGTGTGCGGGTTTTGGCCGCGAATGCGGGGCTGAAGCATGCGCCAAGTAAGGCCGCCAATACAGCACGACGTTGCAGGGGGGGAGAGGGGGTCATGGTGCTTCCTTCTATGTAAACCGGCAAGATGGCCTTAATTCAAGGCCATGCTCAACTTGCGCCTGTAGCTAGACACCAGTTGCGCCTGCGGGTCTTGGTCGGCCATCACTTTGCCCAGCACCTCAATGCCGCCTGCGGTCTTGCCGGTGTCTTGCGGCCCCGCTTTGGGCTTGGGCGGGGTGAGCAGTTCCAAAATGGCCACGTAGGTTTTGCGTGGCACCGCGTCGCCCCACGCTTTGTCGCGCATGATGATTTCTAGCAGCTCTTCCATGGCACCCGTCCAGTCGCCGCTCACCATCAGCACGCGGGCTTTGGCCAAGCGGGTGTCAAAGTCGCGCTTGTTGGTCGCAATGAGGGCGTCAAACTGCGCTGGGGCCCAGGTGCCGCGCTCATCTGTCATGGTGAAGTTGATAGCGTCCAACAACTGCCCTAGCGCTTCAAAGCGCAGCTGGCGCGGTATCTCGGCCAGTGCGGGGGCCAGCGCAGCGGCGGCGTCTTCCAGCATGTCTTGCTCGATGAGCAGGCGCACGTAGTCGTAGCGCGCGTCGTCGTTGCCGGGGTTGATGCTCAGGGCCTCGTGCAGCTTGTGCAGCGCGGCTTGGGGGTCGCCAGCGGCGATCAGGGCCTGGGCGTCTTCGGCGTCTGCTTGGGCTTCTAGTTCGGCTTCAGAGGGCAGGTGTTTGTCTAAAAATGCTTTGAGATGGCTCTCGGGCACCGCGCCCTGAAAGCCGTCTACCGGCTTGCCACCCACCATGAGCACACAGGTGGGAATGCTGCGAATGCCAAAGGCTTGGCTGAGTTCGGGTTGTGCGTCCGAATCAATTTTCACCAGCTTGAAGCGCCCACCATATTCGGCTTCTACCTTCTCCAGCAGCGGGCCAATGACCTTGCAGGGGCCGCACCAGGGGGCCCAAAAATCGACCAATACGGGCACTTGGTGCGAGGCGGCGACGACTTCAATTTCGAAGTTTTCTGTGGTGACATTGATCATTTTGGGTAGCTGGGCGTGAAAAAGTAAAATTCAATACTATGAAAAACATTCAAATTGGCGTGGTGATGGGTTCTAGCTCTGACTGGGACACCATGCAACACGCAGTGCAGATTCTCCAACAGTTTGGCATTGGCTTCGAAGCGCAGGTGCTTTCGGCTCACCGCATGCCCGACGATATGTTCGCGTATGCCGAGTCTGCCGCATCTCGCGGCCTGTGCGCCATCATTGCCGGAGCCGGGGGCGCTGCCCATCTGCCGGGCATGTTGGCTGCCAAAACCACGGTGCCGGTGTTGGGCGTGCCGGTGCCTAGCAAACATTTGAGTGGTGTGGATTCGCTGCACAGCATTGTGCAAATGCCCAAGGGCATACCGGTGGCCACCTTCGCCATTGGCGCGGCGGGCGCGGCCAATGCGGCGCTGTTTGCGGTGGCCATGTTGGCCATCACTCACCCCGAGCTGCGCACCGCGCTGGATGCGTACCGCGCAGAGCAAACCCAAGCCGCCCGCAACATGGCCTTGCCCATTACCGGCAGCGCAAGCTAATGCAAAGGGCTGACGTGGTAAGGGCTGAAGTGGTTTTAGGGGTGATGGGTGGCGGCCAGCTTGGGCGCATGTTTGTACACGCCGCGCAGCGCATGGGTTACGCCACTGCCGTGCTGTGTCCCGATGCCGATAGCTTGGCGGGGCGCGTGAGCCACCACCATGTGCAAACCCCCTACACCGATGCCGTGGGGCTGAGCGCCTTGGCGGGCCTGTGCACGGCGGTAACCACCGAGTTTGAAAACGTGCCGGCGCCAGCGCTGGCACAGTTATCGACCACGTGCTTTGTCTCCCCAAGTGCCGATGCCGTGGGCATTGCCCAAGACCGGGTGCGTGAGAAAGCGCATTTTGTGGAGTTTGGCGTGCACAGCGGTGTGACCGTGGCGCCCTATGCGGTGATAGAAACCGCAGAGCAACTGGCCGCTGTAGGTGAGGGCCTGCTGCCCGGTATTTTGAAAACATCCCAAATGGGCTACGACGGCAAAGGCCAGGCCCGGGTGAGCACCCGCGCTGAGCTGGCAGCGGCGTGGGAGCGCCTCAAGCAAGTGCCCTGCGTGCTGGAAAAAATGCTGCCCCTGCAAATGGAGTGCTCGGTGATTGTGGCGCGTGGGGTGGATGGCACCTGCGTGAGCCTGCCGGTGCAGCGCAACTTGCACCGCGACGGCATCTTGGCGGTGACCGAGGTTTATGAAGGAAATATGCCTGCAGCGCTTGCGCAGCGAGCACAGGCAGCTGCAAAATCCATAGCAGATGGTTTGCAGTACGTGGGCGTGTTGTGCGTAGAGTTCTTTGTGCTGGACGAATCCAACCCCGCCGCTGCAGGGCTGGGCGGCCTGGTGGTGAACGAGATGGCCCCGCGCCCCCACAACAGTGGGCACTACAGCATAGACGCCTGCGATGTGTCGCAGTTTGAGCTGCAAGTGCGTACCTTGGCCCAGCTGCCACTCACCCCGCCGCGCCAGCACAGCCCGGCCATCATGCTCAATGTGCTGGGCGATATTTGGCCCGATGAAGGTGGCGCTCCCAACTGGGCGGCAGTGCTGGCTCTGCCCGGGGTGCACTTGCACTTGTACGGCAAGTCCACCCCTAGCAAGGGCCGCAAGATGGGCCACTTGACGGTGACCGGCTCCACTATCGAGCAAGTGCGCGCCACAGCCCTAGAGGCAGCGCGCATTTTGGGCATCGCGGCGTTTTAAGCGCCGCACCTCGCCCGCCCGCACGCCATGATTTTGCCTGCTTTGGATACTGCAAGTGCTACGCAATCGATAGCTGTTTGTGCAGATGCCATAAGGGCAGGTGGCATTATTGGCATGTCAACCGAGACGGTCTACGGCCTAGCGGCTGATGCTGACAACGGCACTGCGGTTGCCAAAATATTTGCCGCTAAAGGCCGCCCCGCAGACCACCCGCTCATCGTGCATGTGGCCGCGTTTGACGGCGGCATGTCCGGCGTGGCGCACTTTTGCAACCAGGTGCCGCCGTTTGCGCAACAGCTCATGTCGGCCTTTTGGCCGGGACCGCTCACACTCATCTTGCCCCGGCGCGATGGCGTGGGTGCGGCGGCGGCGGGTGGGCAAAATTCTATTGGTCTGCGCTGCCCGGATCACCCGGTAGCGCAAGCGCTGCTGGGCGCGCTACGCCACCCCGGCCCATCCACGCCCGATGCACCGGATACACCCGTGGTGTGGGGGCTGGCCGCGCCCAGCGCCAACCGCTTTGGCCGTGTCAGCCCCACCACGGCAGCCCACGTGCAAAGCGAGTTTGCCGATCTGGTGTCGGAGTTACCCATTTTGGACGGTGGCCCCTGCACGCTGGGCATCGAGTCCACCATCGTCGACTGCACCCGCGGCGCGCCCGTGCTGTTGCGCCCAGGCTCCATCACCAGTGCGCAGGTGCAAGCCGCGTGTGGTCGCAAATTGTTATCCAAGGACGAGATCGAGGCACAAGGGCAACAAGCGCCCCGAGCCTCTGGCACCCTAGAGTCGCACTACGCGCCCAACGCACGGGTGCGCTTGATGGACGCCAAGGCCTTGCAAACCGCGCTGGACATGCTGGGTACGGACATTGACAAGGAAGCCTGCGCACCCACCATCGCGGTATATGCCCGCACGGCACTGAAATCTGCAGCCCGCAGCGTAGTGCGGCAGCGCATGCCCACCAACGCGGCAGCGGCTGCGCATGAGCTATTTGCCGTGCTGCGCGAGCTCGACGGCCAAGGCGTGAAGCTCATTTGGGTAGAGACTCCGCCCGTTGGGCTGGAGTGGGATGGGGTGCGCGATAGGCTGCAGCGGGCTAGCGCCTAAACACGGAGCGCGTGGGCGCTGTTGGGCCGATGCGCGCTGTGCCTTTTGACACAAGCAAGCCGTGCCATACTTGGTTTGATGCGTTCGAGCTTTCTGCCTTTGTTTGCATAACTTGCTTAGGAGTGTTCCACCATGGCCAAAAAAATCACCCACCCAACAGCACCTGGCACCGTCAATATTGGCATCAGCGACAAAGACCGTGCCGCCATTGCCAAAGGCCTCAGCCATTTGCTTGCCGACACGTACACCCTGTACCTGAACACCCATAACTTTCACTGGAATGTAACGGGGCCGATGTTCAATACCCTGCACCAAATGTTTATGGTTCAGTACACCGAGCTGTGGAATGCGGTGGACCCTATTGCCGAACGCATTCGCTCGCTGGGCCACCCCGCGCCTGGCTCGTACAAGCAATTCGCGGCACTGGCGTCCTTGCCCGATGCGCCCGCCACGCCGCCCAAGGCCTTGGAGATGGTGCGTATTTTGGTGTTGGGCCACGAGGGCGTGGCACGCACGGCGCGCAGCCTTTTTGCCACGGTGGATAAAGCGGGTGACGAACCCACTGCCGACTTGCTCACCCAGCGCCTGTCGGTGCATGAGCAAACGGCATGGATGCTGCGCAGTTTGTTGGAAGAGTGAGGTGCAGGTATGGCTGATTTTGTGCTCGTTCACGGCGCGTGGCATGGCGGCTGGTGTTGGAAAAAATTGCTGCCGGGGCTGCAAGCCGCTGGGCACCGCGCGTTTGCGTTGACACTCACGGGCTTGGGAGAACGCGCCCATCTGATGTCGCCCACCATTACCCTGCAAACCCATGTGCAAGACGTGTGTGGGCTGATCGAACATGAGGAGCTGCAAGGCGCTGTTCTGGTCGGCCATAGTTACGCCGGTATGGTAATTACCGGCGTGGCGCAGCAGGTGGATACCGAACGGCTGTCTCATCTGGTCTACCTAGACGCTGTGGTGCCCCAGCCCGGTGAGGCCTGGTCCAGCGGCCACAGCCCTGATACCCAAACCGCACGGCGGGCGGTGATTGCCCAGTCGGGGCAACTCGCCCCCCCCAACCCCGAGGTCTTTGGCCTACAAGGAGACGACCACGCCTGGGTGCAACGCCGCCAGACACCGCAACCGGGCGGTTGTTACGACTCGGTGTTGCACTTTGACCCCATGCGGGTGCAGCGCTGGCCTCGGCATTTCATTGACTGCACCTTGCCAGCCTTACCCACCATCGATGCCGCACGTCGCCGTGTGCGTGCCGAGCCAGGTTGGACGGTGCATGAACTGCGCACGGGACACGACCCCATGGTGAGCGCGCCCCAAGAGCTACTGCAGGTATTGCAGCAACTCCTTCTTAGCGGTAGCGCAGCTTCATTGCCAAAATAGCAATTGCTAGTGACAGGGTAATGGCGTTGGCAATCACAATCGGCCACGCCGCCAGCAGGAGCCCGTAGACCAGCCATAAGGCAACCCCCAGCGTAAACGCGCTGTACATGCTAAGAGAAATACCACTCACATCTTTAGTTTGGTAGGTGTGCACGGCTTGGGGCACAAAGGCGGCGGTGGTGAGTGTGGCGGCGCAGTAGCCAACCCAATCGATGGGGCTCACACCAAGCCAATCGGTACAAACTGGTGGGGCTGCGACACAATCATTTTGGCCATTTCGTCCAGCAGTGCGGGCTGTATGCGGTCGGCTGGCCAAGCGATGTTCATGACACCAAACCCCGACGTGTTGGCCAAACGGAATTTGAGCTTTCCTTGGTCATGGTCCGTGGTGATGGTGATGAAGCCGTTGGCCAGGGTGGTGTACTCAAAGCGTATGACCTTGCGCGGCTTTTTGTCTTGCTGAACCACGATGTCTTTGCGCTCAAACTTCACGCCACCTGCGCTGAGGTTTTTCTCGACCCGTTCTAAGGCATGTACAAAATCAACATCCACGCTGGACAAAGTGGGCGCGCCCCCCTGGGGGGAGATGGTCCAGCCCATAGAGATGGTGTCGTACACCTCTCGGTCGCGAAGTATCTTTTTGCGTGAATCGGCTCTGAAATTGTGCAGTTTCATGGCGGGCCATGCAGCACCTTTGTCCAGCGTAAACACGGGCGCTGGCGGCACCAGCACGTTGAGGTGCTTGACCAGTTCGCTGATGTAGGTCCATGCCGTTTTGCATGCCAACTCGGTTTGTAGTGTGTTGGCCTCTATCTCTTCACGCGTTTGCGCTTTTTCGGTGTTTAAGCTCTGTGCTTGCGATTTGAGTTGGTTGAGAAAGCTCATAGTGTGGGAGTGCGCGGTGGGGCCAAAAGCGAGGGCTCAATTTTAGCTGCGCGGTGAGGCGGCATCTTTTGTGGCTGCATCTTTTGCGGCCCACTCCACCAGCGCATCAATAGCTGGCCGAGCCGCATTGGCGTTGGGGTGGTTCACCATGGCCACCAGCACATAGCGCTGGCCGCTGGCTGCATGCACATAGCCCGCCACGGCCACCACATTGGACAAGCTGCCCGTTTTCAAATGGGCTAAGCCTGTGGCGCGCGATTTCACGCGCCTGAGCGTACCGTCCACCCCGCTGATGGGCAGGGAGGCCATGAGCTCTGGCATGACGGAGGAGCGAAAGGCCAACTGCAGCATGTGCCCTAGCGCCTGCGCGCTGATGCGCTCGGTGCGCGACAGGCCTGAGCCATTGTCCAGCACGGGCATCTCCGCCGGGTCTAAGCGTTCCTGCCACCAGCGCTGAACTACGGCGCGCCCGGAAGTAAAGTTGCCGGGGCTGATGTTCCCTGCGGGGGCGCCGTCTTTGGTGGGTATCACACGCCCGAGTGTGAGCAATATTTGCTGCGCCATCACATTGTTGCTGAACTTGTTGGTGTCGCGCACGGCTTCGGTCAGTGGGGGGGAGCTAAGTTCAAACGCGGGTTTGGAGCTGGCCGCTAAGGTGGCTGGCACTTTGCCGACTCGCACGGTGCCGGAGAGCTTGCCGCCCATCTCTGCCCAAGTGCCTTGTACTGCGCGCACGGCGTAGCTGCTCGGGTCGGCATAGGCCACGGGCCACACCCGTTCGCCGCAGTTGGTGGGGTAGCTGCCTGCGAAGCGAATGCGGTTGGGGTCTGAGAAGTCGGCTTTGAGTGCGCTACGGTAGTCGCCGCAGTCGGCGGCACTGAGCGGCACGGTGCTTTGGGTTTGCACGCCCGCCAGAGTAGGGTCAAACTGCACCTGTGTGGTGTTGCTGTTGCGATCAGGTGTGAAGGTCATCACCACCGATTTGTAGTTGATGAGCAGCGCATCTGGCGCGGCGTTGTAGGGGCGCAGCGGCTCGCCATCAAAGCTCGCCGGATCAATCGGCGGCACGTCAAACGCGCTGTTGTCCAGCACAATGTCGCCCGCAATGTGCCGAATGCCCAAACCCTGCACGCGGCGCAGCAGCAGCCACAGCCGCTCTTGCA
>JBIIYT010000079.1:0-8539 GCA_044346675.1 Rhodoferax sp.
TTTGACCGGCGACATCGAAGGAACGTGGCTGGCTTCAGAAGACACCCAGCGGCTGAAGCGGATTGCGATCAGATCTCCACACGCTGACCGTTCATCTGGGACAAGGAATATCAGAAACTCGGCGCGGATCCTTCTTCTTTGAAAAGTTGTAGCCGTAGGCGGCAAGTCGCAGTTTAATGTGCGGTAGCAGGGTAGATTCCCTGCGAAATTACGTGCTTGAAGCACAGGCGTAGCAAGTCGTCAACTATTGGGGAGAGTGAAGATTCTAAGTTTGGCAGATCAATCCACGCTGCTCGGGCTATGTGTCGCACTCGGCATTGGTCTGCTGGTCGGGGCCGAGCGTGAACGACGCAAGGAAACCGGGCCGAAAAGAAGTGCTGCCGGAATTCGAACGTTTGCCGTCTGCGCTTTGCTTGGCTCGGTCAGTATTATCTTGGGCGGTGGCTTAGTGCTGGCCGTGACGACGTTGATGGTAGGCGCAGGCGTGTTAGTGGCCTACCAACGCAGTCAGGACCAGGATCCCGGCATGACAACAGAGTTTGCGCTGCTGTTAACTTGTCTGTTGGGCGGTTTGGCAATCCGTGAATCGATGTTGGCTGCAGCTGTGGGGGCAGTGCTGGCCCTGCTATTGGCAGCGCGCGATCGCCTGCATCACTTCGTTCGCAGCGTGCTCACCGCACAGGAACTGAACGACATTATTTTGTTCTCGGCCATGGCCTTGATTGTGTTGCCACTGGCACCCGACCGTTTCATGGGGCCATTCGATGCGATCAATCCACGTGCTGTTGCGCGCTTGATCGTGGTGGTGATGGCGATCAGCGCACTTGGCTATTTGGCCATGCGGTCCTTGGGGCCGCGTTTCGGCCTGCCGTTGGCTGGATTTGCAGCCGGCTTTGTTTCAAGCACTGCCACCATTTACTCAATGGGCGAACGGGTGTCGCGGTTGCCATCTCTCATGAGCGCAGCAGTCGCAGGTGCGGTGCTTTCATCCATTGCGACCATCATTCAAATGACGGTGGTCATCGGCCTGATACAACCATCGCTATTGACCGCGCTGGCATGGCCCTTGTCGCTTGGCGGTCTTGCCGCCAGCTTGTATGGGCTTGTGTTTTTTTTGCGCAGAGAGCCTGACAGCCACACAGACAATCCAGTGAACGATGTGGGCCGGGCTTGTAGTCTGAAGACTGCGGCGGTGTTTGCTGCGCTTGTCAGTCTGATACTGCTGCTGTCAGCGGGATTGAACGCCTGTTTAGGGGCGCGCGGAATGCTGCTTGGCGCGGCACTGACAGGCTTGGCCGATGCGCACGCAACCGCCGCGTCGGCCGCTTCTCTGATGGCGGCCGGCAAGATTTCAAGCGCCCAAGCCGTCGGGCCCATTTTGATTGGCCTGACCACCAACACTGTAATGAAAGCAGTGGTTGCCTTTAAGTCTGGCGGCATCCACTACGCCACGCGCATCGTTCCGGGTCTGGCCTTGATGATGGCAGCCGTCTGGCTGGGAGCTTGGCTCGGGTGGCAGTCTGTGTGACAAGGGTGATTGACGCTAAGATGCCTGCGGGTGCCACATGAAAACCTCAGATTCGCAAAAATGATCACGCTCACTGTCAATGGCAGAACAGTCGAGGTACCGGAGGGCTCGACCTTGCTTGACGCAGCGGGAGTGGCTGGCGTGCATATTCCCACTCTCTGTTACCACCCTCGTTTTGCGTCGCATGCCGTATGCAGGATGTGTCTGGTGGATGTGCATGGCCAGGCCCGACCACAACCAGCTTGTGTCACCGAGTCCAAAGCAGGCGATGTGGTTGAAACTGACTCCAAAGAACTGCTGGAATTTCGCAGCACAAACACGCAATGGCTGCTGGCGCGCCACCCCAATGACTGCATGCGATGCGAAGTCAGCGGGTCTTGCAAGTTGCAGGGCTTGGTGGGTGAAAGTCAGATAGAGAGCCAATGGGGATACATACCGGTTGGGTCAAAAGAACATCCAGAACACAGGCTGGTGGACCACACCTCACCCAGCATCTGGCAAGACCTCTCGAAATGCGTTGAATGCGGCTTGTGTGTAGAGGCGTGTGGTGAGCATGGACAACAACAGCACATCATCGGATTTGCAGAGCGTGGCGCGGACCGCTTACCTGTCACCGTGTTCGATCAATCCCTGGCTGATACCAAGTGCATCTCCTGCGGTCAGTGCACACTGGTGTGTCCCGTTGGCGCATTGATCGAGGCACCACACTGGCACGATGTTCTCCATACCCTGGATAGCCGCAGACGTGTATCGGCGGTTCAAGTCGCGCCCGCCACGCGAGTAGCCATCAGTGAAGAGTTCGGGATGAAGCCCGGTACCGTGAGCACAGGCAAAATGATCAATGCCCTGCGGCAACTGGGGTTTGATTACGTGTTTGACACCAATTTTGCAGCCGATTTGACGGTGATGGAGGAGGGCTCAGAGCTTCTGGCCCGTCTGAAAAAGCAGAAAAACTTGCCGCTATTTACCTCCTGCTGTCCGGGCTGGGTGAACTGGGTTGAGATCAACCGACCGGATCTTCTGCCAAACCTGAGTACGACAAAATCTCCACAACAAATGCATGGCACGCTTAGCAAACGAGGGGCGTTCGCTCGCGCACTGGGCCCGGAATTCGCTGAGGGCAAGGCAGAGCCCTACGTTGTCAGCGTGATGCCCTGCACAGCCAAGAAAGATGAGGCCATGCGGCCCGGACTGTCAGGTGACGTAGACCATGTCCTCACCACGCGCGAATTGGCCCGCATGATCCGGGCGCGCGGTATTGCCTTTGCTGCGCTGCCAGACAAGGGTGACTTCGACAATCCGCTTGGCGAGAGCACCGGTGCCGGGCAGATCTTCGCAGCGTCTGGCGGTGTCATGGAAGCGGTTGTGCGCACCGCATCCCATTTCATCGGCAAAGAGAGCGCATTTGCATTGGAATGGGAGCAACTCCGTGGGGTAGGAGCGGGTGTCAAGACTGCCGATATTCCCGGTCTGGGAAAGGTTGCCGTATGCAATGGCATTGCGGCGGCACAGCGCATGCTGGCCATGCAGACATGGCGAGACGAGTATGTTGCGATCGAAGTCATGGCTTGTGTGGGTGGCTGCCTGGGCGGTGGTGGCGAGCCAAAGTCCATGGATCCGCTGATTTTGGAGAAGCGCATGCACGCCATCTATGAGCTGGACAAACAGGCACCGCGACGACGCTCGTATGAAAATCAGCAAGTCCAAAAGTTGTATGCGACCGATCTGCAGGACCCAAATTCTGTTCATGCCAGCGCTTTGCTTCACACGAGCTATGCCGCACGGAACTCAAAGCGATTGCTCTTGATGCGCTTTCTTGATTGCGTTGACCGCAGAGATTCTGATGGCGCAGTCAACTTGCTCCATCCCGCTGCGCGGTGGTCAACAGCCTCACCTTTTGGTGACATCGATGGTGCCTTAGCGATTGGCACATTTATTAAGACTCGCTTGCCAGCGCGCACGTATGGCCCCGCCTTCGAACGGCATCGGATGGAGTCCGCTGCGGATATTGAAGACCTGACGGTTGTGACACCGAGGGGCGAACGATGCCGGTTCACTGTCGTGTTAGACACGCTGCACGATGGCAATCAGCCAAAGATGTTAATCAGAAGCCTGGTGCGGGCAATTTTGTAAACGAGCGACCCTCATCCACTTTCATTGACGACTGTCAAGGATAGCAAACGGTGCATTCACTAACATCTGCCCATGCCTGCACTTGCTACCACCACTCCAACCGCAACAAGCTCTGCCGCCCCGCCCGCACTGCGTCCAGACCAATGGCTGCAAGCGGCCAGCGCGCCGCTGACGGGCGGCCTGTCGCCCGTTTCACTGGGCTTGGCGTGGGCTGACTGGGCTTGGCACCTGGTGGGCTCGCCAGGGCGACAAGGCGAGCTCTACGCACTTGCCGCACACTTGACACAAGAGGCCTTGCAGGCACCTGGCACCCAGCCAGATGGGGCAGGCCCGGCAGATGACGACCCACGCTTTCGCCACGAAGCCTGGGCCGCTTGGCCGTTTAGCCAGTTGCGCACCGGCTTTCGATGCACCGAAGCGTATTGGCGTGAAGCGTCTCAAGCCCCCGGCATGAGCGAGCACCACGCCCACATGACCCGCTTTATGGCGCAGCAGTGGCTGGCCATGGTGGCACCGGCCAATGCGCTGGCCACCAACCCGGTGGTTTTGCAAGACGCGGTGCAGTCGCAAGGCATGCATTTACTCCAAGGTGCACAGCACTGGCTGTGCGACGCAACGGGTCTGCCGTCTGCCGAAGACAGGGCGCTGGCCGAGCGATTTGAGGTGGGGCGCAATGTGGCCATTACCCCCGGTGCGGTGGTGTACCGCAACCATCTGATAGAGCTCATTCGCTACGACCCGCAGACCCCAACAGTGCACCCCGAGCCGGTACTGATGATCCCGTCTTGGATCATGAAGTACTACATTTTGGACCTCTCGCCCCACAACTCCATGGCGCGCTACTTGGTGAGCCAGGGGCACACGGTGTACATGCTGTCATGGCGCAACCCCGACGCAGCCGACCGAGACCTGTCCATGGACGACTATTTGCGTTTAGGCGTGCTGGACGCACTGCGCGCCATAGGCAGCCACGGCAAGACGGGGCAGGGCGTGCACGCCATGGGCTATTGCCTGGGTGGCACGCTGCTGGCGTTGGCCGGGGCTGCGCTGTCGCGGCCCGGCGGTATATCGGGCTACGCTGACTTGCCTGCGCTCAAAAGCATCACCCTGCTGGCGGCGCAAACCGACTTTTCTGAGCCCGGCGAGCTGGGTCTTTTTATTGACGAGAGCCAAGTCGATTTTGTGCACAACATGACCCAAGCCAAAGGCTATTTCAGTGGCAAACAAATGGCGGGGTACTTTCAGTTTTTGCATTCACGCGATTTGGTGTGGAGCCGGCGTATGCGCGAATATTTGATGGGTGAGCGCGAGCCCCCAAGCGACCTCACAGCTTGGAATGCCGACACCACGCGCATGCCGGCGCGCATGCACCACGAGTACCTCACCTCGCTGTACCTGCGCAACGCCCTAGCCAACGGCGCTTACACGGTAGACGGGCACGCGGTGTCCCTTGTGCACATGCAAATGCCCTTGTTTGTAGTGGGCACCCAGCGCGACCATATTTCTCCCTGGACTTCCGTTTACAAACTGCACCACTTGTGCGATGCGGAAATCACCTTCGTCCTGACCACTGGTGGCCACAACGCGGGCATTATCTCGGAGCCAGGCCACGCCAACCGCAGCTACCAAATAGCCACCCGTGCCGCCCATGGCGCTTGGCTAGACCCCGCGCAGTGGAGCGCGCAAGCGCCACACTTTGATGGGTCTTGGTGGAGCGCTTGGCAGCAGTGGCTGGCCGCACACTCGGGGCGCAAAGTGCGCGCACAAACCACGCCGCCTGCCAAGCGGCTGTGTGCTGCACCGGGTGAGTACGTGTTGCAACGCTACGCAGATTGAGTTCACGCGCAGGGGTATGCAATGCGAGGGCAAAATGGCCTTGCAAAGTAGTCTGAAAGGCGGCTCTGATTTCGAGCACAATCGCAGCTATGGAATCTACCGAACTGCGCCCTCACCACACCATCGAACGCCGCCTTGCCAACGCATGGGCCGAGCTTCAAAACCACTCCGCTGAAGGTAACCCGCTAGAGGCCGATGCCTACCGGCTTGCCTTTGCTGACCCCGAGTTTTTGCTGCGCCGCGAAACCCGTGGCATACGCTTCCAGCTAGAGATGCTCAAGCCCGACCTGGACCAGGCCGAGCAGGGCATAGAAAACACCATCGTCGTGTTTGGCAGTGCCCGTTTTCCCGCACCCGAAGACGCCCAAAAGGCGCTGCAAGCAGCCCAAAGTAGCGGCTCAGACGCGGCGCTCAGCGACGCCCAGCGACTGGTACGCAACGCCCACTATTACGACCAGGCCCGCCTGTTTGCACGGCTGGTAGCCACCCACAGCGCACACCGCAGGCTGGAGGAGCGCCTGTTCATTGCCACGGGCGGTGGCCCCGGCATCATGGAAGCGGCCAACCGGGGCGCGCACGAAATGGGCGCGCCCAGCGTGGGGCTGAACATTGCCCTGCCCCATGAGCAGAGTGCCAACCCGTATGTGACGCCCACGCTGAGCTTCAAGTTTCACTACTTTGCGCTGCGCAAAATGCATTTCATGATGCGGGCCAAAGCGCTGGTGGCCTTCCCCGGCGGCTTTGGCACGCTAGACGAGCTGTTTGAAGTGGTCACCCTGGTGCAAACGCTCAAAGCCAAGCCAGTGCCTATTGTGCTGTTTGGCACCGACTACTGGAAGCGCCTTATTAATATGGACGTGCTGGTAGAGGAAGGAACCATCTCGCCTGAAGACTTGAAGCTCATGACCTATGTGGACACCCCGCAAGACGCGTGGAATGCCATTAAGGAGTTTTACGCGCTGTAGGCTGTAGCAGCCAGGCAGGGCGCGCACCCGCGCCCACCAGCAAACCCACGGTCCAAAACACCACCTGCACACCCACCATGGCACCGACGGTGCCAAAGAGCATGGGCATCAAAACGCTAGAGGTGTTAATGGCCATGAGCCTAAAGCCCAAGGCTTCACCATGGCGCGCGGCGGGGGTGATCTGGTGCAAGGTGCTCATGATCATGGGCTGCACCGAACCGAGTGTGAAGCCCAGCAACACCGAGCACACACCCATGGCCAAGGGGCTGTGCATGAACGGGTATACAGCGAATAACAATGCGGTAAGCACCATGGCCACGGTCAACACCACGTGCTCGCGCAGTTGCGCGGCAAAAGCGGGCATCAGCAAACGCACAGAGGCGGCAGCAATGGCAAACGCGCCCAAAATCGTCCCGATAACCGAGGCATTCAAACCCCGCTCGTGCCCCAGCACCGGCACCACAAAGGTGTGCACATCCCAACATGAAGACAAAAACCAGTTCACCATCATCAGGCGGCGCATCATGGGCTGGCGTAGCAAGTCCCATGCTGTGCTTGGGGCGCCCCCATGGGCAGGCTGCACGGGCGCTAGCTCCTGCACTGTACGTACCAAGAACCATGTGGCCACTGGCAAAGTTGCCATCACGAAGAAAGCGACTCGAAATCCGGTCATGTCGCTCGGCACCTTACCTGCGTAGTCGATCAACACCCCGGCTGCGAACGGCCCCACAAAGTTAGACACCGCCGGACCTATGGCCAGCCAGCTAAACACGCGTTTGAGTTCGGTAGCACCATGCGCCGCCCGGCCTACATGCCGCTGCAGCGCAATAGATGCGGCCCCCGTGGCGCCACCCGTCAGCAACGCGCTAATGCACAGCACCGAGAACACGGGGAAAACCACCGCCAATGCAGCCCCCGTAATAGCCGCCACCACCGCCAGGCCCACCGGACGTTTCAGACCATGCCGGTCCGTGAAGCGCCCTGCAGGCAGTGCCAAAAATACTTGGGTAAGGGAAAACAGCGCCAGCAACACTCCCACCGCCACCGGGCTGTAGCCCAAGCGCAGCGCCAGCAAAGGTGCGGCTAAGCGCATGCCAGCCATGCAGGCATGCAGGCACACCTGGGCGCTGATGAGCCGTGCAAGCGCGGTGTTCATACGCACCTCATAGGCCCTTCATGCGCTCTTTACCAGCGCATCAGCCATCAACGGGGGTACCTACTGCGTCTGCATCTTTATCCAAAGGAATCAGCGCCAGCGCTTGAGTGTCTGGCAGGGCCTCTACCTTCTTCAAGGCGCGGTCCATGGCACGGCTGCGAGTCTCTGCGCTATCCAGGGAATTCAGCACCGTCTGGGTTTGCGCTTTCACCTTGGCTAATACATCGCCAAACTTGCCAAATTCATTTTTCACCGCGCCCAGCACCTGCCAAACCTCGCTGGAGCGTTTCTCCAATGCGAGGGTACGAAAGCCCATTTGCAGCGAGCTGAGCATGGCCAACAGCGTGGTTGGGCCTGCCAGAGTGATGCGGTGCTCGCGCTGCAGCGCCTCCATCAGCCCCGGGCGGCGCAGCACTTCGGCGTACAGCCCTTCAGTGGGTAAAAACAAAATGGCAAAGTCGGTGGTGTGCGGTGGGTGCACATATTTTTCGCTAATGGATTTGGCCTCTAGCCGTATGCGTAGCTCCAAAGCTTTAGCTGCCGCTTCAGCAGCCACTACATCGGCACGTCCTTGCGCGTCGAGTAATCGTTCGTAGTCTTCGTTGGGAAACTTGGCATCTATGGGAAGCCACAGCGGCGAGCCATCGTCCGATTTGCCAGGCAACTTAATGGCAAAGTCCACCACGTTCTTACTGCCCGGCAAGGTGGCCACTTGCGCGGCATATTGGTCGGGCACAAACACCTGCTCGAGCAAGCTGGCCAATTGCGCTTCGCCAAAAATGCCACGGGTTTTCACGTTGGTGAGCAAGTGCTTGAGGTCACCCACGCCTTGCGCCAAGGTTTGCATTTCGCCCAAGCCTTTGTGCACCTGCTCCAACCTATCTGCCACTTGCTTAAAGCTTTCGCCCAAGCGGGTTTGCA
>JBIIYT010000080.1:0-8489 GCA_044346675.1 Rhodoferax sp.
ACACCTCGGCATTGACGGGCTGGATTGGGCCAGTGTTTACGTCCTCTGCGCTAATCGTCTTCAAAGCACGCAGTTGACGGGCCTGATCGCCGTACACGGCGGCCAATGCGACTGGGTTGTAAATCAGCACCACTGCACCCGACGCCAGCACGGACATACCGGCCAAACCGGGTAGACGGGCCAACTGCGGACCAAGGTTTTTAACCACCACCTCTCGGTTGCCCAAAATCTCGTCCACGTGCACGGCCAGCCGTTGCCCGGCGCTGCGAAGAACAGCCACAGCCATGGTCTTGCCCGCTGGCTCATTGCTACGCGCAGAGACTTGCAACAAAGCGCCTGCCCAGAAGAATGGCAAGGCCTGTCCAGCCACCTCAAAAGTATCATTTTGATAGGCCTGCTCCAGCACCGCCTCAGGTACCCGCAACACCGTCTCGAACAGGTTGGAAGGCACGCCGATGGTGAACTCACCCATGCGCAGCATCACCACCTGGGTTACCGCAGTGGTGAGTGGCAAGACCAGCTTAAAGGTGGTGCCCTGCCCCAATGCCGTTTCAGTCTCAATACGTCCGCCCAAGGCCGTGACCTCGGACTTAACGACGTCCATGCCAATGCCTCGACCAGACAGTTCGGTAATCTTGTCCGCGGTAGAAAAACCGGGGGTGAAGATCAAGTTAGCAGCGTCGCTTTGCGACAGCTCGTCACCTTCACCAATCACACCATTGGCAATGGCCTTGGCGCGAATGCGGTCAAGGTGCAAACCCTCGCCATCATCGCTAAAGGCAACGGTCACGTCATTGCTGTGTTGCTCCACGTGAATGGTGATGGTGCCTGCGGCGGACTTGCCACTGCTAGTACGTGTGGTCGCGTCTTCCACGCCATGGGCTACCGCGTTGCGCAGCATGTGTTCAAAGGAAGGCGCCATGCGCTCGAGCACGCCACGGTCCATCTCAATAGAGCCGCCGGTAATATCCAACTTGACTTGCTTGCCGGTATCTTTAGACGCTTGGCGAACCACGCCATACAAGCGGTCAGATACGCTTTCAAACTCCACCATGCGTGTGCGCAGCAGGTCGCGCTGGAGCTCGCGCGCTTGGCGACCTTGGGCAATCAAATCATCTTCGGTACCCTCAGCGGTACGCTGTAAATTGCGCTGCACGGTGGCCACGTCGTTGACCGACTCGGCCATCATACGGGTGAGCTCTTGCACGCGGGTAAAGCGGTCAAACTCCAGCGGATCAAATGCCTGCGCGGTGTCTTTGGTTTGTGCCAAACGCGACTGCATTTGTGATTCGGCCTGCAACTCCACATCGCGCAACTGCTGGCGCAAGCGATCCAAGTTGCCGCCTAACTCTTCTAAAGAACTGCGCCACTGGGTCAAGCGTGCGTCCATTCGGGAACGCGTAATCAGTACCTCGCCAGCTTGGTTGACTAAGCGATCCAGGAGCTTGGCGCGCACCCGCACCGACTGATTTTCGGCTTGCCGAAGATTGCCGCGTGCCCTTACGGCAGGAGCCTCCACAGGCCTGGCAGGAGCCACTGCGGTAGCTCGCGCATCCACCGCTACCGGCAAGGCGGCTGCAGCTACGGGCTTGGTAGGGGCCACGGGCTCCTCCACTCTGGAGGCAGCCGAGGCAGGGGCTTTACCCAAATTCGCAAACACAGCTTGCATGTCATCCAAGCGTGTCAGCAAGGGCTCCAACTGCACTGGCTGCACCTGATCGGTGCCAATGGCTTCAATGCTGGACTCCATGCGGTGAGACATTTCTCCCAGCCGCATCGCACCAGCGAGGCGCGCGC
This sequence comes from Rhodoferax sp., assembly GCA_044346675.1. GTDB lineage: Bacteria > Pseudomonadota > Gammaproteobacteria > Burkholderiales > Burkholderiaceae_C > Allorhodoferax. Next base: position 1,798 of record JBIIYT010000080.1, read on the forward strand.
TACCCTTGAGGGTGTGCAAAAGCCGCATCACTTCATTGCGAGCGCTGAGATTGTCAGGACGGGCAATCCACTGACGTAGCGCCGTACCCAACTGTGGCAAAAGTTCGGCCGCCTCTTCATCAAAAATAGGCAGCAGGTCGACGTCAATATTGTCGACTGCGTCAATGTCATCGTCATGCGCCTGCACCACATTAAGCGGTGCTGCCACCATGGTCACTTCCGCTTTTGCCTGGGGGCTAAGACCCGTAGCAAGTTGCTCTACAAGAGGGTTCGGGCGAACAGAGGCCGCAGGCGCATCAAGCTCGGCAGAGGCTGGCTCTGGCACGCTAGGCACCTCTTCAATACTGATATCTTCGGTGGGCTCACTGACCACTGCAAGTTCAACAGGCGCTGATTCTTGCGCCTCTAGCGCAGCATCTGCAGGCGAATCATCCAGCACAGGGGCAGCAAAGTCGGTGTTGATAATTGCATGCAATTCATCCAACACCGAGGCGTTAGGCTCCTTCAAGAAGCCAGCAGCAAACTGATGCAAAAGACGACGGATGTCATCCGCTGCACTGACAAAGGCATGCGCATGCTCAGGCCGTCCTTGGCGATGCAACTGCACATGCAAGAGCGCTTGCTCCAATACGCGAGCCACATCCGACAATGCCGTAAAACCTACCGTAGCAGAGCTTCCTAACAGGGAGTGCGCCAAAACCACTACCGAGTCGGGCAGTGGCTCATGCAGCTCCAAAGCCCACTCACCCAGCTCTAGCTGCAAGCGCCGTGACCACTCGTCTGCCTCATTCAGGTAGACGTTGTATAGCGGAATACTCAAACGCAAAGATCCGATAACTTTGAGTTTTTCATCCTCATCATCTGCGGCATCGAACGAGGACACAACAACCTCGCTGGGTGGCATCTCTAAGGCTTGCGCCTCGACTTCGACTTCGACTTCGCCGAGAATAGGAGCTTCTGACTCAGCGGCCCCCATTTCAAGTTCTTGTACATCCGGTTCAGATACCAGCTCCGCCTGAGGTAGCGGCAACTCTCCAACTACAGCAGGAGATTCAAGAGAACCCAGATCGTTAAAGTTAAAGTCCCCGAGGTCAAGCTCCTTAACGTCTGTTGCTTCGCTAAATTCATCGACCAACTTTTTCGCGTCGGCGGCCTCGAAGGGCTGCTCTGGCGCTAATTTCATAGTCTGCGTAGCGCCAAAATCGATCATTTCTGTGGATGGCGATTCAGGCAAATCGGGCAAACTCAAGCCCAAATCCAAGTCAAGCGCTTCACTGGGATGCGAAGACTGCATTGGCTCAGACACTTCAGAACTCGAACCCGGCGTGTGCAGAGGAACTACTTTGCCCTCGAGTCGCAATCCATCCGATGATTTGCGGAAGTCTGCCGGGTTCCACGGCGTATCTTTTCCCGCTGCAATATCTTGAATCCAACGTCCAAAGGCCCGCATGCCATCACCGGCCACGTTAATCAATTCAGCGCTGGCAGGCTTTTGCTCTGCCAGCGACGTGTTGAGAAGCTGCTCATAGGACCACGCGGCCTCGCCAAAATCACTCAAACCAACCATGCGCGAACTGCCCTTCAGGGTGTGAAACGCACGTCGCAAAACAGTTTGTTCTTCCAAGTTGGCGGGCGCAACCACCAAAGCTTTTAGGGCATTGAGGCCAGTTTGTACGACCTCGGTCGCTTCTTCCAGGAAAATATCCTGCAAGTCCATCTCGTCAGCATCATCGGCTTCGCTCGCCTGCACCGGGCTGGGCGTCGTAGCAGGCATCGGCTCCGCAACCGCAGGCTTGGCTACCGGTGGTTCAAGCGTGGGCGGGCTGGATTCAACGGAGGCCACACTCGCCGGAGTCTGAGTCACCGCATGCGCACGCCCCATGATAGGCTTAAGCTCGCCCGCCTCTTCGCTGTAAACAAACAGCTTTTTAGCCAACTCCCGCTGATAACCCAGCATGTCGATAAGAAAGCCCATCGCACCGAGGCTATTACCAATTTTTTCGAAAATGCCGCTGCGGGCTGCTTCGGGATCAATGTCGTCCACCAAAAACTGCTCCACGCTTGCGCGCATTCGCAGTGCAGCCAAGGCCGGTTGATCCAAGCCCAGAACCGAGAAAACCCCTCGCATTTGGGCCAACTGGCTGGGAATTTCTCTCAAGGGAGACTTGTCTTGGGGGGCGCGGAAAAACTGATCCAACGAGGTCTCCACCTCTTCCAAACTGGTTCTCAGTTCTGACACCACGCTGCCCATGGTTTGGCGATCGCTGACACGGCGGTACAGATCTTCCATCCATGCTTCCATGGGCTCGGAGCTCCCCCCTGCGACAACGCGGGCCAGACGTTCAGCGAGCCGCGCTCCGCGCTCTACCATTTGCGAGTCGGTTGGGTCTAGATCTTCGTAAGCCGCCTCAAGATACAAGATAGTAGTTGCCACTTCCATGGAAACTGCCGGCACGGGTGCGGCCCCAGAGGCAACGGTAACGTCAATAGCACGCGATAGAGCGCGGGCCAATTGCTCACTTTCAGGGTGCAACTTCACCATTGATTCAGCCACCGCCGCAAACTGCTCCCCAGCTGCCCTCAGACGATTAGCATCCCCCCCGGCCAAAGCGGACCAAGTTTCCGACGCAGATGCGATCCGCTTACGCGCTAAAACCAAGAGCGCCGGGTCGTACCGACCAAACTGTTCCGTCTCGTAGTTCACCGATTTTGCATCGACAAACCCGTAGGCCACACGCACCGCGTTGAGCAAACGGGCCTTTTGCTGACTGCCCGGTATGGACAAAGAACAAAAGAAAACTAAATCCTGCCCCAAACGCTCCGAAATCCCAGGCAAGCCTTTGGCCAGCGAAGCATACTGTTGCAACACGCGGGAGGCAGAGCGCTTACCGTACACATCGTAGGGGCACAACTGCAATGCCATCGCCTCAAAATACCCAGCGCTGATGGCCCAAAAACTTTTCGCTACAGGCTCCTCCTGTGCAACGGACAAACCGACACAGACATCCGCCATGCGCCTAGCCGCTTGCGCATCCCCTGTTTTGACCACGTTCAAAATAGCCCAGTCCATCTTCTCGCGCACTGCCTTGGAGTACGCCAATGGGGGCACGCTTGGCAGGCCGACCTCTGCCCAACGCCAATCAATGGACCACAAATCCGCAGGATGAATGCGCTCTGCGCCAGCTAGCTCAAGAACCGCGCGGTATTGGGGAAACAAAGCCACAGCAGAGGCCGTTTTTCCCTTGAGCAAACCCTCTAAATATTCAGTCAGCGCAAAACTGGCACGCTCCAACTTACTTGCCGCATCTTCGCTGCACAAGTCCGGGCGCTGGACAAATTTCTGAGCCAAGGCCTCCATCGCACGCAATACCTTGGCAGGGACACTCAAGCCCACCATTTCCAAGGCACCCACCGCCTGATGCAGTTGTTGCCGCGCAATTCGCAAGTGGCTTGCATCAATGTCAACCAAGTCCGTACCACGGGCCAACTCCGCGTCACGCACAAAGCGCCGCATGGCCTTTGTGGCGCCATCCAAGGATTTACGAAGCTCGTCCAAAACCCAAGCCAAAGGGCCCAAGTCGGTAGCCGCTATATCGAGGTCGCCGGGAGCGGCTGAGTGGGATGCCATGGGGTCAAACTCTCCTGGAGATCACAACGCTAAACAAATGGGGGGCAAAGAGATCAGACGACTTTGAATCGAGACACCGACAAACGCAACTCTTCAGCCATTCGCGAGAGCTCGCGCACCTGGTTCGCTGTAGCACGGGTACCTTCACCGGTTTGTTCTGTTACCGCAAAAATGTGCTGGATGTTGTTAGCAACCACATTGGCCAAACCAGCTTCGCGCGAAGCGGAAGTGGAAATCTGCTCAATCAATTCAGCAACACGACGAGAAATTCGATCAATCTCGTTGAGCGCAGTACCCGCGTTGTCGGACAGCTTGGCCCCCTCCACCACACCCTGGGTGGAGCGCTCCATAGCGCCAATGGCATCTTGCGTGTCGGTCTGAATTGCCTTCACGAGAGCAGAAATTTGTCGGGTCGCATCCGCCGAACGCTCGGCCAACCGTTGAACCTCCTCCGCAACCACAGAGAAGCCTCGGCCCGCTTCACCGGCTGAGGCGGCCTGGATAGCAGCGTTCAGCGCCAAAACGTTGGTCTGCTCGGTAATGTCTGAAATCAGTTCGGTGATTTCACCAATCTCTTGGGATGATTCACCCAGACGCTTAATGCGCTTCGAGGTTTCCTGAATCTGATCGCGAATGGAGTTCATACCACCAATCGCATTTTGCACGGCCGTAAGCCCCGATTCCGCAGCCTGCAAGGACTGACGCGCCACTGAAGCAGACTCTTGCGCTTGCGCAGACACCTCGTTAATGCGACCCGCCATATCGACAACCGAGCGACCAGTTTCACGAATTTCATGGAGTTGTTCGTTGGATGCCGCCAAAAGCTCGGTGGAAGTAGCATCCACATCTGCCGTAGTCTGGGCCACTCGGGCCGCAGTGTTTTGTACGTTGGTTACCAAAGATCGTAGCTCTTCAACGGTGTAGTTCACCGAGTCGGCAATCGCCCCGGTAATATCTTCGGTAACAGTAGCTTCTTGGGTCAAATCGCCCTCAGCCACCGTTTGCAACTCATTCATCAATCGCAAAATAGCTGCTTGATTGGCATCGTTCACGCGCTTGGCGTCTTGCTCTTGGCGCTCCGCTTCAAGTCGCTGGTCTTCGGCTGTGACCTGGCGCTTGCGGCTGTCTTTGAGCTGCACGACGGACAAACCAAAAGCGCTCAAGATGACAAAACCGGCAGACACCACCATCAAGGCCAACACGAGGCCAGCGATACCCGCTTGGCCAGTCAACTGCTCCTGCAGTTTTTCCAAGCCCTGACGCAGGGGTTCGCTATCTTCAATAATCGCGCCTTGGGCTTCACGCGCCGAAACTAACCCACGCAAGTTGCCCAAAATAGCACCCGCTTGTATACGCGTTTCCGCATACAACTTAATCAAGGCTTGCAGCTGCTCACGAGTGGCAGCATCTTTGGTTGGGTTGAGTCGCAACTCGGCGCTACCAGAGAGCAAACCTTCGGAAATTTCCTTAAAAGTATTCAAATCTTTGCCCAACAAAAACACCGCTTCCGGGCTCACACCCTCTGAAGTCAAGAATTCGTTAGAGGATTTACCGATGCGTTGAGTCAACATCACCAGCTGACCTACCGCCGATATTTCAACGGCAGGCGCATTTTGTTGCAGCTTTAGTGAAGAAATGGCTTCGGCAATCTCCAGCAAATCAGACGATTGGCGATTAATCAAGCGCAAGGCAGAACCAATTTGGGTAAGAACCTTTTCCTGCCCCATGACGGATTGGGCACTTTTCTCCGCTCGCTCCACCAAGGGAAGCACCTCGGCCAACGCAGGCGCATAGGCATCACCCAGGGGCGCCAGGCGCAACTCTTCGTTACCGCTTTTCAAGCCGCGTACAGCTTTTGTCAAGAATCCATAGCTTTCTGTCACATCTAAAAAGGCCTGTGGGTTACCCACAACCGCCTGCGTGACCGACTTTGCAAGTCGCTGCGACTGCATCAAAGATTGACCGGTGGCACCCAATTGCTGAGCCACTTTATCGGACTGGTACAGCGCATAAAAAACAGCACCGGCCAGCACCATAACAGCCACCCCACCCACCATAAAAAGTGTGCGCTGATGCTGTGCAACAGTGCGCGCGCCTAGAACCGGAATGGTTACCAAATCGTTGGCATCGGGCTTGGACTTTCCGCCACGCCCGCCAAGCAAGGAACCATCGTCAGTTGGCGCTTGCATAGACTGAACTTGCTCACTGTGCGGCATATCGACCGAGCCGCCTGGCATAGCCAAGCTGAGCTTGGACTCCGGTTCGGATTCAGACGATTTGTTTGCGAACAGATTTTTTAGTTTATCGACGACGGACATGATGATGAAGCCTTAACAGTGAACTAAGCGCCAATGCTCAAAAATTGAGGGGACAAGGACAAGGTACGCAAATTGATTTCCTGCCAGTGGTCACCGGCAGAATCAACAAACTGATTTCCAAAATACTCAGGGTCTGATGGCGAAGGGGGTGACGAGGAGGTAAATGCTTCAGCGCCGCGCAAGCCCATCAAACCGTCCACTTGCAGGGCGCAATTCACCTCCAAGGCGCCATTGAGGGTTACTACGCTGCTGTTCTCCAGCACCGGCGGCTCCAGGCGAACTGCGCCTGCGCTATCAGCCACAAAATCAGCAATATCCACCACCCCATACAGGCCGCCTCGAATGTTTAAAACACCCTTAAACCATCGACGCGCGTAGGGCACGGACTGCAAATTAGATAACGGGTAAATCTCGCCCGACTGACCCAGTGGTAGAAGGTAATTTTTGCCGCCCGCTTTGACAGCAAGCCAGGCCACAGAGACCCCTTCGGTACGCGCCGCCTGAAGGCGACTCGCCAAACGGGTCTGAAGTTCTCGGATCGCTTGTCGGTTGGCCATTGCTACAGCCGATCAGCCCAACACCGCGATTTTTGAAAAAAGTTCAGCAGCGTCGACCGGCTTGGTGATGTAGTCACGCGCACCCTGTCGCATGCCCCACACCCTGTCGGTCTCCAAGTTTTTGCTGGTGCAAATGATGATAGGCACATTGGCATACGCTGGAGTACGACTAATGGAGCGAGTCAACTG
>JBIIYT010000081.1:0-8427 GCA_044346675.1 Rhodoferax sp.
GGACTCACCCTAGATCACGAAGCCTGCCACAGCGCTCTTGTGAAAGACTGGAAGCACGCCTCGTGGAGCGTGGACAACAACACACCCACGGTATTTGCTATTGGCCGCTGAGGCCAGCAAAACCTATCGCAGCGCTGGCGCGGTCTGCACGGCGCGTGCCATACCTTGGCCTATTGACGCACCAAAGCGCTTGACCAAGCGCTCAGCCACGTTGTCCCGGCGTGTGTAGTCCACCAAATCTTCGGCTTTCACTACTTCGCGGGCCACATAGTCCAAATTACCGAGTTGATCGGCCAAACCCATGTCCACCGCCTGCTGACCCGTCCAAAACAATCCGGTAAACGTTTCTGAGGATTCTTTTAATCGCGCACCACGCCCAGCCTTCACAACCCCAATAAATTGTTTGTGAATCTGGTCCAACATGGCTTGTGCAAAAGCGCGCTGCTTTTCAGTTTGTGGGCTAAAGGGGTCTAAAAAGCCTTTGTTTTCACCAGCGGTCATGAGCCGGCGCTCCACGCCGAGTTTGTCCATCAAGCCGGTAAAGCCAAAGCCATCCATCAGCACGCCAATGCTGCCCACAATGCTTGCCTTGTCGACATAAATTTTGTCCGCGCTGACGGCAATGTAATAGGCCGCAGATGCGCAGGTCTCCTCCACCACGGCGTATACAGGCTTGTTGTGCTTGGCCTTTAAACGCAGTATTTCATCGTTGATGATGCCTGCCTGCACCGGGCTGCCGCCTGGAGAGTTAATCAGCAAAACCACAGCCAATGCGCCATTGTCTTCAAAAGCATTGCGTATGGCCGCTACCACCAGTTCGGCGCTCGCGTCGCTACCCGAAGCGATTTCTCCCTTAATCTCCACCACCGCAGTGTGCGGTTTAGATACATCGGTGGACGGGCCACCGCGCTGCATGCCCATCCACACCATCATCACCAAAAACAACAGCCATGCCAAGCGTATGCCATTGCGCCAGCGTCGGGCGCTGCGTTGTTCTTGAATCGCTGCCATAGCCAGCTTCTCTAAGGTCGTGCGCTCCCATGTGGGCGCGGACATGTCAGGCGTGTGGGGGGATTGAGGATCGGTCATTTCAGAACTCTAGGGTTTTCAATTGAGGAGAAGTATGCCAGTGCACCACCCCATCCACTTCAGATAATTCAATTTTGACCAATCCTCCACGGCAAGGCCCTCCTTGACAAGCGCCGGTGTCTGGGCTGTACATGGCACCATGTGTGGCACACATCAGCCATTGGCCACTGCTATCAAAAATGCGGTTGGGCTGGTAGTCCAACTCGGTGGGCACATGGCTACAGCGGTTCAGATAAGCGTATGCCTGCCCCTCATAGCGAATGGCAAAGCCACGGCATGTCTGGCCACAATACACCACGTCAAAAGGAACCGCATCGGCGCCCTCTACAAGATCGGTGGAGTTGCACAAGGCAACAGGGCAAGCGGCAAAGTTCATAACAGTCCTGTCTTTGAATTAAGCATTCGCTACTAACCAAGAACGCAGCTCGGCCACCGAATGGGCAATGAATTGTGGCTTGAAAGCACCAAAGGCAGCAGGCTCATGTGCACCGTAGCTCACCGCCACGCTGGGGCAACCCGCATTTAAAGCCATTTGGAGATCATGTGTGGTGTCCCCCACCATCAACACACGCTCTGGAGCGACACCAAACTCACGCATGAGCTCGTGCAGCATTCTAGGGTGGGGCTTGCCTGCGGTTTCGTCAGCGGTACGCGAACTGTGGAAAAGCCCATGAAGCTCTACCGCGCGCAACGCTTCATTCAGCCCAACTCGGCTCTTGCCCGTGGCCACTGCCAACCAGTGCTGGCGAGCGCTGAGCTCTTCCAACATCGGAACGACTCCCTTAAACAAACAAAGGTCGTGCTGGTGCACAGCATAGTGGTGCTTGTAGCGCGCTACCAATTCAGGGTGTTTTTCTGAAGGTACGTCGGGCGCGGCATGTGCCAAAGCCTGCACCAAACCTAAACCAATGACATACGCAGCATCTTGATCGCTGGGGACCTGGCCCCCTACATCAGCCACCGCCAACTGAATACTTCGAACGATGCTGGCAGTGGAATCAAACAAGGTGCCATCCCAGTCAAAAGCAATCAGATCAAACCGGCGCGTTTTCTTGGAGGCAGAGGAGGTGAGCATATTCGCAAGAATAGATTTAAGTGCCTGCGGCGGAAGTGCGGGAGGAATCAGGCAAGGCCAAAGCCAAGAATTGGCTTAGCTCTTGCGGTAATTCTGCCAAAAACTCCAGTCGCTCTCCGGTTACGGGGTGATTGCACTGCAAACGCCATGCGTGCAAAAACATGCGTTTGAGGGCAGCATTAACAACACCCGAACTGCCTGCGCGCAGCAATGCCTTATTCACTTCAAAGTCCCCGTACTTGTCATCGCCCAAAATGGGCATGCCTTCAGACGCCAAATGCACGCGAATTTGGTGGGTGCGCCCTGTCTTGATGGTCACCTCCAGTAATGAGCAGCCCCGCCCGGCCAATACCCTATGCACTTGCGGCGCTACCGTGGCAACCCCTGAACTCGCCCGAACCTTCACCAGCGTCAAGGACGGCATGCCGTTGGAATCGTCTTTGGCAACCACTTTCACGCGGCGCTCGCCAGTGCCCGCGACTCCGTCTTTAGGCTCCAGCAGGTACTTGTGCAATCGCTTATCCAAGACCTTCTTATTACCAGGCCACAGCCCAAGCACCAGCGCAAGGTAGGTTTTGCCGGTTTCACGCTCGCGAAACTGGTCTTGCAAGTTTTTTAAAGCGCTACGCTTCTTGGCCACCAACAAAATGCCACTGGTTTCACGGTCTAGGCGGTGCACGAGCTCCAAGAACTTCGCTTGGGGCCTGGCCATGCGCAGCTGCTCAATCACCCCAAAGCTAACTCCCGAGCCCCCATGAACCGCTACCCCGGCGGGTTTATCAATGACCAAAAAATAGTCATCCTCGTACAGAACTGGAAAATCCTTGGCCGGCACAAAACTGCTGCTTTGCTCCGACATGACTAGCGTTTTTTGCTCCGCACGCTCAGACACCCGCACCGGCGGCACCCGCACCACATCACCTACTTGCACCCGTGTATCCGCCGCCGCACGTCCTTTGTTAATGCGTACTTCGCCACTGCGAATGATGCGGTACACATGGGTTTTAGGCACCCCTTTCAAGTGGCGCATCAAAAAATTGTCCAAGCGCTGGCCTGCACTGTCTTCGTCCACGACAAGCAATTTCACTTCTGGACTGGCGATGCCAGGTTTGCCCTCTATAATCTGTTTCACTAGCGTTGTGCTGTAAGTGGTTGATTTATCTGGAGTTTAGTCCACACCCCATTTGCAGCGATGCTGGAAGGTCGATGCCGCCGGGCTTTACCGCACGCAAACCACACGCCAAATGCCTGTGTTGGCCTGCTGTAAGAACGGTCAAGCCGACGAATTGAAACACTGAAACGGAATACCCCAAGTTTGCAGGCAAAGCCTGCAAACGGAATGAAACGAGATGTTTGTGTTGTTGCGCCAAATGATGTTGTACCTACGGAGCGTATTCGCGCCGTTTTGTGGTGCGAATCGGCGTTTCACGCCCGTAGATACGGCGCAATCAGCTATAAATTCAATAGCAAATTCACAAATGCATCCCCTCGTCACAATCCACGCGCCTACGCTTCGACACCTCGTGTAAGTCGAAGTTCTCCGGCAATTCCTCCTCATTTCAATTCGTCAGTTCAGGTATCAAAGGCCCCTAGAGGGCATGTACTTACTGATGAAGGATGCAATCCATGAAACGGATGCTGATTAACGCCACCCAGGCTGAAGAACGCCGCTTGGCCATTGTCGACGGACAAAAGCTCCTCGACTACGAAATTGAAATTGAAGGGCGCGAGCAGCGCAAAGGCAATATCTACAAGGCCGTCGTCACCCGCGTGGAGCCCTCGCTTGAAGCCTGTTTTGTAGATTACGGCGAAGACCGCCATGGCTTTTTGCCCTTCAAAGAGATATCCAAAATGTATTTCAAAGAGGGTGTGTCGGCGTCTCAAGCCCGCATCCAAGATGCCATCCGCGAAGGCCAGGAATTGCTGGTGCAGGTGGAAAAAGAAGAGCGTGGCAACAAAGGGGCGGCGCTCACCACCTTTGTCTCCTTAGCTGGCCGCTATGTGGTCTTGATGCCCAACAACCCCCGTGGTGGTGGCGTGAGCCGCCGTATTGAGGGCGATGATCGGGCAGAACTCAAAGAGAACATGGACCAGTTGGAATACCCCAACGGCATGTCCATCATCGCGCGCACCGCCGGTATTGGTCGCAGCGCGCCTGAATTGCAATGGGACTTGAACTACCTGCTCAAGCTGTGGGCCGCCATTGATGGTGCGGCCAAAGGCGGTAAGGGCGCATATCTGATTTACCAAGAGTCCTCGTTGGTAATCCGCGCGATTCGCGATTACTTTAACCACGACATTGGTGATATCTTGATCGACACCGACGACGTGTACGAGCAAGCCCAACAATTCATGGCCCACGTCATGCCCGAGCACGCTACGCGTGTGAAGCGCTACCGTGACGATGCGCCCCTGTTTAGCCGCTTCCAAATCGAACATCAGATCGAATCCGCCTACGCCCGCACCGTGCAACTGCCCAGCGGCGGTGCGATTGTGATTGACCACACCGAAGCCTTGGTCAGCGTGGACGTCAACTCGGCCCGCGCCATCAAAGGTGGCGACATCGAAGAAACCGCGACCCGCACCAACCTAGAAGCTGCCGACGAAGTGGCGCGCCAGATGCGCCTGCGCGACTTGGGTGGCCTGATCGTGATCGACTTTATCGACATGGAAGAAAGTCGCAATCGCCGCGACGTGGAGAACCGCCTGCGCGACGCGCTGCGCCAAGACCGCGCGCGCGTGCAGTTTGGCACCATCAGCAAATTCGGCTTGATGGAAATGAGCCGCCAGCGGCTGCGCCCAGCACTCAGCGAAGGTGCATCCATCCCTTGCCCACGTTGCGGCGGTTCCGGCCACATTCGCGACACAGAAAGCTCGGCGCTGCAAATTTTGCGGATCATTCAGGAAGAGTCCCTCAAGGACAACACCGCATCGGTGCTGTGCCAGGTTCCTGTCGATGTCGCATCGTTTTTGCTCAATGAAAAACGCACCGAAATTGCCAAGATTGAGCTCAAGCAACGCATCAACGTGCTCATGGTGCCCAACAAGACACTGGAGACGCCCAACTACCGTTTGGAGCGCCTCAAGCACGACGATCCTCGCTTGGACAACATCGAAGCCAGCTACAAAATGGCCGACGAGATTGAAGACCCAACTTCCGTTACTCGTCGCTCACAAGAGCCGACCAACAAGCAAACCCCCATCATCAAGGGCGTCTTGCCTGATGCACCCGCTCCGATAGCAGTTCCTAAGCCCGTAGCGGCTCAAGCGCAGGCGGCCCTACCCCAAGGGCGTGGCGCAGTAGATACCAAGCCAGCACCACAAGTGAGTTCAGGATTTTTTGCTTGGATCAAGAAATTGTTCGTTCAAGAAACTGTGGCGCCCACAACGCCTGCCAAAGCGCCTATCACCAAAGCCGACTCCAAACGTGATGGTGGCCGCCATGGCCGCGATGGACATCGCAACTCGGGCCGCCAACATGCGGAAGGCTCTGCTGAAGTGCGCCCTGAAGGACGAGGCGAAGGCCGTGGCCCGCGTGGTGAGGCTCGTGGTGACGGACGTAACGAAGGCCGTGCAGACGGCAACCGGGGCGGACGTGGTGGACGCGGCGCACGCGGCCCACGTCATGAGAATGCCGCTCAACGCGAACGTTTTGATGGTGAAACCCGCAACAATGCAAGCACCCCCGGCAGCGAGACTGGCGCAGCAGGTGAGCAGTTTGCGATCGCCAGCCAAGACAACCCTCGCCACAGTCAGCGCCAAGATCGAGGCCCACGCAACGAACGCGGTCCACGCCACGGTCGGGGTGTTGAGCGCACCGAAAACCTTGCGACCAATGAAACCACACAAGATTACCGAAAGGATGTAACGGTCCCCGCCGAAGCCGAGGGCTTAGCCCCCCACTCGGAGCGAGGCGACGCCAACTTGCGCTCGGAAGGGCAAGATGGCCAAGAAGGCCGCTCTACGCGTAGCGGACGCGGAACGCGTGGTGGACGTGGCGGACGTGCTAACAGTCGTGAAGAGCGAGGCCCACGTCAGGACGCCACTGATCGCAATGCCAATGGCATGATGGCCCAAGCACCATTGGGCTTTGCCGAGACGCAGGCAGATATGGGGAGGGGCGATGCGCAGCAGCGCGTCAATGTGACCCCGGCAATGTCATCCAAAGACGGTGGCCAACCCAGTGAAGCGCGCCATGGTCGCCATGGGGCACATCAAGACCGAGGTGTGGCGCCTAGTTTCCCGCGTACAGAATCCATGGCGTCGATTCCGGTTCAGGAGTCAGCTCGCTCAGTTGCACAGTTAAACTCGCACGATTCGGCTGTCCCGATAGTCACACCGGCCGCGCGCCCAAGTGCGACGATGCCGAAAGTAGAGACATATGCTCTTCCAACCGAGGCGCTCCAACAAGTGGCGCTGAGTTCCGGATTGCACTGGGTCGCTTCGGATGCTTCACGTATTGCGGCGGTTCAAGCAGCCATCGCAGCCGAGCCTAAACCAGTGCACATCCCGCGTGCAAGACCTGCACCTGTTGTACTAGATGACAGCCCACTCATTTTGGTCGAAACCAAACGTGATCTGCGCAGCGTCAACTTGCCGTTCGAACAAGCGCCGACCGTCTGACGGCAACGATGTACCTAGGGCTTGCGCGAATCTTCACGCACCCTAGGTCTATCGGGGTGGGACCACTCCGGCCAACTCCAATTGCATAACGATCATATTGACCAACGTGCCTACCGAGGGGCGGCCAGTTTCCACCACAAAGTGTGCAATCTCTTGGTACAGAGGGTCTCGCTGCGCAAATAGATCACGCATGCGCGCCAAGGGATCCGCTACTTGTAGCAAGGGCCTCGCGCTATCGTGGCGTACGCGACGAAACAGTTCATCGGCCGAAGCCTTTAGGTAAATGACATAACCACGACTTGCAAGATTTTCACGATTCTCCTTGCGCAGCACGGCCCCGCCACCAGTCGATAAAACCTTCGCGGAACCTTGAGTTAAGCCATCAATCACATCTGCTTCTAAGTCCCTGAAGGTTGATTCACCTTCGCGTTCAAAGAATTCCCGAATTGAACAGCCCAAGCGTAATTCGATGGCGTGGTCAGAATCCACAAAGGGCAACTGAAGCCGGCGCGCTAATTGCCTGCCAACAGTGGTTTTGCCACACCCAGGCAAGCCGACCAGACTCACTATCAATTCAAAAGCTCCCAATCCAGCCGCGAGGCACTACAGAGAAGCTCTCTTCGCCTAACGTCCCAGCGCTTTATCTGCCAGCATCTTCGGTGTAATGAAAACAAGTAACTCACGCTTGGTGGATGTTTTAGCTTTATTTCTAAACAAAACACCCAATCCAGGTAAGTCGCCGAAGAATGGGACTTTAGTGATGGTCTCGGTTTGGTCTTCGGTAAAGATACCGCCAATGACAACAGTACCTCCATTTTCCACCAACACTTGGGTTTGAATATGCTTCGTATCGATAGCAAAACCTGCAGGCGTAGATTGACCAACACTGTCCTTGGTTACATCTAAAGTCAGGATGATGCTGCCCTCTGGTGTGATCTGGGGAGTCACTTCTAACTTTAAATTAGCCTTTCGAAAGGCAATCGAAGTTGCTCCGCTGGAAGATGCCACCTGGTATGGCAACTCGGTACCCTGCTCAATCAAAGCTTTAATCTGGTCCGCTGTCACTACCCGGGGACTGGAAACTATCTTTGCTTTACCCTCAGCCTCCAACGCGGAAATCTCAAGGTTCAAAAAGGTACTGGCTCCGGCACCAAATAATGACACAGCAAATGAGCCTGCATTGGGATTACCCAGTGCGCCAATTGAAGGTAAATTTACAAAGTTGCCACCAGTGGTATTCGAAGAACCCGCAACGTAACTTGATCCAAATGAGCCGCCAATAGGCCCACCCGACGCTGCATTAGCTGAAATCGTTCCGCCTCCGCCCAACTTCACCCCCAAAGACTTGCCGAAACTATCCGAAGCTTCGACGATTCGCGCTTCAATCAAAACCTGACGCACTGCGATATCAATTTTTGTAATGAGTTGCTGTATCTGCTCCAACTTACTTGGTATGTCTGTCACAAACAGCTGATTGGTCCTTGTTTCCGAAATAACGGAACCACGCGAACTCAGAATAGGCTTTGCACCTGCGTTAGTTCCGAGCAAGCCTTTAGCAACTTCCTCAGCTTTGGTGTAGTTGATTTGGAACGATTGCGTGCGCAGAGGCTCCAAGCTCTGAATCGAAACCAATGCTTCCA
>JBIIYT010000083.1:0-8390 GCA_044346675.1 Rhodoferax sp.
GGCAGCCTAGCAAGTAGCTCTGGCCCATGATTTGAACTTCTAACTGTTTCATGATGTGGTCTTTTGTGCGGCAAGCGCATCAGCATCGGGCAATCGCTCCAACAGGGCGTCGACCCGGGCGCGGGCAGTACCTAGGCGCGATTTGAGCGAATCGCGTTCTTGCGACAAGGCCTCTACCTGTTGGCACAGCAGTGCGTTGGTGCGTTGCAGTTCTTCGTAACGCACGAGCAGGCGCTCCACGCGTTCGGCAATTTGGTCGATGGGGGTCTGGTTCGACATAGACCTTGCATTGTAGGGTTTGTGTACAGGGCTTGCGGGTAAAATTGCGCATGTTGGTGCTCGCGGTGTGGTTCACACGCCGCAGTTCAACGGGAAGCAGGGGGGTGATGCTGGCGACAGCTCACCTAACCTGCGCTGCCCCCGCAACGGTAAGTGGACAAATCTTTTTTTTGATTTCGCTTCTGTCAAGGCCACTGAGCGCATTTGCATTGCGTTTGGGAAGGCGACAGAGGTTGCTCCACCAGCCCGGATACCGGCCAATACGGTGGCTGTGCGCTTCTCGCACAGTCTTGACGCTCATGCCCTGGCGGGGAAGCCGGGGAGAGCTTTTGTCTGGGTCTTATTTTTCATGAAAATTGGTATTTCCAATGCGCGCATGGGCATGCTCTGGTTGGCTGCGCTTAGCACGGCTAGCGCTTTTTCTGTGGCGGCGCAAACGCCAGTTCACGCTCCCGTGGCCACACTGCCCGAGACGGTCATCACAGCCACCCGAACCCCTCGGCCGGTGGGCGATGTGATAGCCGATGTCACCATCATTGACAGAGAAACTATCGAACGTGCAGGTGCTGCAGGCCTCGCCGACGTGTTAGGGCGCGTTGCGGGGGTCGAGTTTGTTCGCAATGGCGGCATTGGTAACAACACCTTCGTGTTTGTGCGCGGGGGCGAATCTCGCCATACCATGGTGCTGGTGGATGGTGTGCGCATCGATTCGCAAAGCACATCTGGCGGGGCTACTTGGAGCAGCATTCCACTGTCGCAAATTGACCATATTGAAGTTGTGCGTGGCCCTAGCAGCGCTGTGTACGGCTCCGACGCAGTGGCCGGCGTGATTCAGATTTTTACCAAGAAGGGCGGAGAGTACTTCTCCCCTTCTGTGAGCTACGGCTACGGCACATTTAATACGCAGAAACTGGACATGGCTGTGAGTGGCATGGCAGGCAGGCTTGATTATTCTTTGGGTGTGTCGGGTGCCAGTAGCGATGGCTTTAATGTCAGGCCCATTGCAACGGCAAACCCTGACGCAGATGGCTACTTGAGCAACAGCGCCAACATTCGGCTTGGTCTAAACATAACCCCCAGCCAGCGCCTAGAGGCTACAGCCCTGCAAAGCCGCATGGATGCGCAAATTGACGGAACTTCTACCACGGGGGCTGCCCTGACCGCTTCTCGAACCAAAGACTACCGCGCGGTGAATACGTTTGAAACCCAAAGTTTGCAATGGAGTTCGCAGTGGACCGATAGCTACAACTCACGCGTGAGCTTGAGCCAGGGCGTCGATAAGGGTTTGTCTTTGCAGGCCACAAGCTCTACCACCGAGACCGTCATAGATAGCTTGCTGTGGTTTAACGAATACAAAGTGGGTAAGCAGTCTTTCAACGTAGGTTTGGAGCAGCGTGACGATGCGTTTTTACTATCCCCCACCTCAAGTTTCAACAAGAGTAAATCGCAAACAGGTGCGTCCTTGGGTTATGTATGGTCTGGGGAAGTGCACACCGTCCAGCTTAGTGCTAGAAACGATGTTGACAGCGAGTTTGGTGAAAAAACCAATACCGCTGTCGCCTACGCCTATGCCCTAGCACCGCAGTGGCGCGTATCTGGTAGCTCATCCACATCATTTCGCGTGCCTACGCTGTACCAGCGTTTTCACCCTACCTTTGGCGTAGCTACCCTGTCACCAGAGTCGGGACGCAATGTAGAGGTAGGGCTGAAATATGCCAACGGTGCGCAAGAGTTTGGCGTGGTGGTGTACCGCAACACGGTGTCTAACTTGTTGACCTTTGTGTCTGGCGCTGGCTCCGGGTGCCGTGTGCCGGCGAGTGGTTGCTACACCAATGTGGGCGAGGCGGTTTACCGTGGCATAACGGTATCGGCCCAGCAGTCTTTTGGCGACGTGCGCACGTGGGGCTCTTTAGACGTGCAAGACCCCCGAGACAATGTAAGCGGCAAGCTGCTAGCCCGCCGTGCAACGCACCACGCGACCGTAGGTTTGGATACCCGTGTGGGGGCGTGGACTTGGGGTGGCGATATGCTGCTCTCGGCCTTGCGTTATGACGATGCTGCCAATAACGACGTGTTGCCCGGCTATGTGCTGCTGAACTTGTCTGCCCAAAAACGCATGGGCAAAGAGTGGACAGCCTTGGTGCGCGTAGACAATGCTACCGATGCGACCTACCAACTGGCCAAAGACTACGCTACTTCTACACGCACCTTGTTTGTTGGCCTGAAGTGGGCTAAATAGGGCCAACTCTACTGCCTCTGCTCAACCGTCATCATCTCTACCCATGCTTGCACCCATTTCTTGCCCCGCCATCCTCATAGCCGCCCCTGCATCGGGCCAGGGCAAAACCACGGTGACCGCCGCCTTAGCGCGCCTGCACACCCGCCAGGGGCGTGTAGTGCGGGTGTTCAAATGCGGGCCCGATTTTTTAGACCCCTATTGGCATACCTTGGCCAGTGGCGCGCCGGTGCACCAGATGGACCTGTGGATGACCGGCGAGGCCGATTGCCGTGCGCGCTTGGCGGCTGCCGCGCAAGTGGCGGACCTGATTATTGTGGAAGGGGTAATGGGCCTATTTGACGGTGAGCCAAGCGCAGCAGACCTAGCCCAGCGCTTTGGCCTGCCCGTGTTGGCGGTGGTAGATGCATCGGCCATGGCGGGCACCTTTGGGGCGTTGGCCTATGGTTTGCAACACTACCGGCCCAACATGCCTTGGGCTGGCGTGCTGGCCAACAAAGTGGCCAGCGAGCGCCATGCCGGTATGTTGCAAAGTAGCCTGCGCGAGCCAGAGCAATGGTTGGGGGCGTTAATGCGTACCCCGGCGTTTTCCCTGCCAGAGCGTCACTTAGGGTTGACGGTGGCTAGTGAAGTGACAGATGCTTTAGACCGCTTGGATGCGGCAGCTGATGCATTGGCCCAAACGCCGTTGGGGCGTATGACAGTGCAAGAGTTGCAACGTTGGGCGGTGGACTTTGCTGCTTTTGACGTGGGGTCGGGGAGCTTGGCGGCAGAGTACTCTGCTCCGTGTCCCCCGCCTGCTTTGCAGGCTCCTCCTTTACCTACGCAGAGCACTCTGCCGCCAAGCCTCCCTACCTTGCAGGGCACCACCATTGCGGTGGCTCGCGATGCGGCGTTTTGTTTTATCTACGCCGCTAACCTGGATTGCTTACAAGAGCTTGGGGCCGAACTTGTGTTTTTCTCACCCTTGGCCGATGCGGCTTTGCCGGTGTGCGATGCCGTGTGGCTGCCCGGTGGTTATCCTGAGCTGCATGCGCAGCGTCTTGCTACCAATACCGCTATGCGCGACAGCATGGCCCAGCACGTGGCTGCAGGGCGCCCCGTGTGGGCGGAGTGCGGCGGCATGATGGTGCTGTTTGACGAGCTGGTTACCACCGATGGCACCACCTACCCGCAGTGGGGCGTGTTGCCCGGTACCGTGACCATGCAAAAGCGCCTGGCGGGCTTGGGGCCACAGCAGTTGCAGTTGCCCAGCGGCTTGCTGCGCGGGCACACCTTTCACTACTCCACCACTACTACCACGCTGGCTGAGGCGCAGCGCACCGCTAGCCCGAGCTGCGAGCCTACGGTGGGCGCGGGCGAGGCCGTGTGGGCCTTAGGCGCAGTGCGGGCCAGCTATTTCCACGCGTGGTTTGCTTCGGCGCCAGCGGCGGCGGCTAGTTTGTTTTTGCCAGAGCGCAGCGCATGAGCGTCGTTGCATCCACCATGCCATCGTTGGACTTTTCATTAGGTCCGCAGCGCATTGTCTGCATGACCGAAGAAACCACCGAGTGGCTGTACCTGTTGGGGCAAGAGAGCCGCATTGTGGGCATCTCGGGCTACACCGTGCGGCCCCGCCGGGCACGCGAAGAAAAGCCCAAGGTGAGCGCATTCACCAGCGCCAAGATAGAGAAAATTTTGGCGCTCAAGCCCGATTGCGTTTTGGGCTTCTCCGATCTGCAGGCCGACATTGCGGCCGAACTGGTGCGCCGTGGGGTGCAGGTCACCATCTTTAACCAGCGTAGCATTGCCGAGATTTTTTCCATGCTCTACCAAGTGGCCGCCATGGTGGGGCAGGGCGCGCAGGGCTTGGAGCGCATTGCCGCCATGCAAGCCAACCTGGCCGCTATGCAGGCAGCAGTGGCCGCGCGCGTGGCGGCTGGGGCACGCAGACCCAAGGTGTTTTTTGAAGAGTGGGATGTGCCCCACATCAGCGCTATTCGCTGGGTGTCTGAATTGCTACAGGGGGCGGGTGGCGATGATTGTTTTGCTGAACTGTCGTTGGAGCCCTTGGGCAAAAACCGCATCATTGCAGACGGGGCTGAGATCGTTCGGCGCAACCCCGACATCATCATTGGCTCGTGGTGCGGCAAGAAGTTTCGCGCAGACAACGTGGCAGCACGCCCGGGGTGGGAAGGTGTGAACGCGGTGAAGAATAAGCAGTTGTTCGAAATCAAATCGCCCGACATTTTGCAACCCGGCCCTGCCGCCTTGACCGACGGTGTAGCGCACATGCACCGCATTGTGATGGCGTGGATGGACACGCACGGAACATCACCCCAATGACTTCGCCACAATGACACCCCCCGCATTCACCATCGCCCGCAGCGAACTCATTTTGGGTGGCCAAAAAAGCGGCAAGTCTCGCCGCGCCGAGCTGCTGGCCCGCCAGTGGCTAGACGCCAGCACCACCCACCGCGCCGTGCTGATCGCCACCGCCCAGCCATGGGACACCGAGATGCGCCAGCGCATTGCCCGCCACCAAGCAGACCGCACCCAGCGCGTGCCCGGCATGCACACGGTGGAAGAACCTTTGCAACTGGCACAGGCCATTGCCCAACACAGCGATGCGCACACGCTGGTGGTGGTGGATTGCCTAACCCTGTGGCTCACCAACTGCTTGATGCCGATGCAAGAGCCAAGCGAGAGTCAGAGCGGTGAAGCTCATGAAAAAAATAGTGCTGTAGCCCATTTAAATAAAGCGCAAGCAGCTCCTTTATTGATGGCAATAGCCAATGCGCCTGGCCCGGTAGTGTTGGTGGGTAACGAAATTGGCCTAGGCGTAATCCCAATGGGTGCGGAGGTCCGTGCCTTTGTAGACGCGCTGGGCCGCCTGAACCAAGACGTAGCCGCCACTTGCCTGAGGGTAACGCTGATGGCAGCTGGCCTGCCGCTCACTTTGAAAGACACGCAATGAATACAAGTCGAGCAGGCCGCTTCCTCGCACGATTGACGCTCTTGAGCGGGCCAGGAGGCGAGCCGGCAGCGCGTTCTGCTCCGTGTCCCCCGCCCGCTTTGCGGGCTCCTCCTTTACCTACGCAGAACGCACTGCCGCCTCACCTCCTTACGCGGCTTGTTTTTGCGTTTGTTTTTGCGTGCACCCTTGCTGGTACCGCCCATGCCCTGCAGGTCACCGACGACCGCGGCACCGTCATCACACTGTCCCAACCACCCGAGCGCATCGTCAGCCTTTTGCCCTCTTTAACCGAAACCGTTTGCGAACTCGGCCGGTGCGACCGCTTAGTCGGCGTGGACCGCTACTCTAATTTTCCGGCAAGCGTACAAAAACTACCTCAAGTAGGCGGCGGGCTAGACCCCAACATCGAAGCCATTGTGGCCCTGAAGCCCGACGTGGTGCTCATGGCCACCTCATCCCGCGCGGCTGAGCGCCTGCAATCCTTGGGCATCAAAGTGATGGCGCTAGAGCCTAAAACCCATGCCGATGTGCAGCGTGTTATGGGCAAGCTGGGGCAACTGCTGGGCGTGGCAGATGCGCAAAAAATATGGCGCGCCATTGATGCCGGCGTATCCGCTGCAGCCCAGTCTGTCCCCGCCAGCGCGCGGGGAGTTCGGGTGTACTTTGAAGTAAACCAAGGCCCATATGGCGCGGGGGAGACCTCTTTCATTGGTGAAACGCTTACCCGGCTGGGCGCCAAAAACATTATTCCCGCCAAGCTGGGCCCGTTCCCCAAACTCAACCCCGAATACATTGTGCGCGCCAACCCCGACCTCATCATGATCGGCCAGCGCAGCGCCGACGGCATGGCCCAGCGCCCGGGCTGGAGCAGCATGCGCGCGCTGCGCGAACAGCGGGTGTGTGTGTTCCCCACCGAAGACGCCAATGTGCTGGTGCGCCCCGGCCCGCGCATGGCCGAAGGTGCGCGCTTGATGGCCAAGTGTTTGACTGAGAAAGCTTCTTTGCAAGCCTCCTCACCGGTGCGCAAACCATGAACGTACGCAGCCCCTTCACCGTGGCGTGGGTGTTGCTGCTTTTGAGCGCAGCCTTTGCCGCACTGGGTGTGTGCGTGGGCAGCACGGGGTTCGAGAACCTCATTGGCCCATTAATGAACCCGCAACTTGACCCCGCACAGCACGCGATGGCGCAGCAAATTGTGTGGGAAATTCGCCTGCCCCGCACCCTAGGCGCGTGGGCTGCAGGTGCATTGCTGGGCTTGGCCGGTGCGGTGGCGCAGGGCTTGTTTCGCAACCCGTTGGCAGACCCGTATTTGCTGGGCAGTGCGTCGGGCGCGTCGCTGGGTGTGGCCTTGGCGCTCGCCGCTTTGGGCGGCGGTGCGGGCATGCTGGGGGGCGGCAACATGATGAATGGTGCCGTGGCAGTGAGCGTTTTCTCCAGCAGCGTGTGGGTGCGCTTGGGTCTAACGGGTGCTGCGTTTGGCGGGGCGGTGCTGGCGGTGCTGCTCACCTTGGCCTTGTCTCGTGGTGTACAGCACACCCTGCGCTTGCTATTGGCTGGCGTGGTGGTGGGCGTGGTGCTGGGTGCTGCCACGCATTTGGTGTTGCTGTGGTCGCCCGATTCGCTGCAGGCCATGCAGGCATTCATGTTGGGCTCTACCGCGTTTGTGGGGTGGACTGCCTGTGTGATGATGGCCACCGTTTGGCTGGTGTGCGTGTTGGCCGCATGGCTGTTGGCCCGTGTGCTGGACGGCTTGAGCTTGGGTGAGGCCACGGCGCACAGTCTGGGCCTGCCCGTGGCACCGCTGCGCATAGCGCTGGTGGCGGTGCTGGCGCTAGCCACTGGCACGGCAGTGGCGCAAACGGGTTTGATTGCTTTTGTGGGCTTGGCCGCGCCGCACTTGGTGCGCTCGGTGGTGAAGGGCACGCACAGCCGCTTGATGCTGCTGGCCAGCCTGATGGGCGGCGCGCTCTTAATGGCCGCCGACCTGCTGGCCCGCTGGTTCATTGCGCCCCAAGAGCTACCGGTGGGCGTTCTCACTGCGGTGCTGGGCGGTGGCTATTTGCTGTGGCTCATGCACCGGGGCACCCAGTTGGGTAGGGCGACATTATGAGTGCCATGAAAAAAGTAGCTATTAGCACACATGGAATAAGCGCAAGCCTTGGTTCTGGCGTGGCAAAAACTGCGGTGCTGCATGGCATTGACTTGGCACTGCCCGCAGGGCGCTGGACCAGCATCGTGGGGCCTAACGGCGCTGGCAAGTCGACCTTGCTCAAAGTTTTGGCCGGTTTACTGCCGCACAGTGGCCTGGTGCAGTTGCTAGGCCAGCCGTTGCACAGCTTGCCGGGCAGGGTGCGGGCACAGCAACTGGCGTGGTTGGGCCAAAGCGAGTCTTCGGGCGATGACCTTACTGTGCTAGACGTTGCCCTCTTGGGCCGCTTGCCCCACCAGCCGTGGATGGGCTCACCCAGCGCGGCAGACTATGCGGCCGTGGAAGGCGCGCTGCGTGCTACCCAAGCGTGGGACTGGCGTTGCCGTACGCTGGGCCAGCTATCCGGTGGCGAGCGCCAGCGCGTGCTGCTGGCGCGCGCCTTGGCTGTGCAGGCTCAGGTACTGTTGATGGACGAACCCCTGGCCAACCTAGACCCGCCGCACCAGGCCGACTGGCTGGACGTAGTGCGCGCACTGGTAGCGCAGGGCACCACGGTGGTGAGTGTGTTGCATGAAATTGGTATGGCGCTGCAGGCGGATGAGATGGTGGTGATGGCCCAGGGGCGCATTACCCACCAAGGGGCGTGTGCCGACTCTGCTACACACCGGGCTTTAACCCAAGTGTTTGACGAGCGCATTGCCATTCATTCGGTGCAGGGGCAGTGGGTGGCGTTGCCCACGGTTGGCAAATGATGGCTGGCTTGGTAGGGG
>JBIIYT010000085.1:0-8298 GCA_044346675.1 Rhodoferax sp.
GCATCGTCCACTACGGGCAGCCCAGGCAAGCCGGTGTCGAGCAGCACCTGCGCTACGCGCCTGATATCGGTGTCTGCTGCCACGCTGGGCACAGGAGTCCACATCACGTCCACCACACTTTGCGCCAGCAAAGCACGCCACACCAGTGCATGGCTTTGGGGGCCGGGCAGGCGGTCTGGGCGCATTAAGTCACCCCGGGAAAGCAAACCGACCAACACGCCAGCAGCGTCCACCACAGGAGCTTGACCGATGCCATGCTGGGCCAATAGTGCCCACGCCTGCTCCACGGTAAAGCTATCGGCCAAGGTGACCACCGCGCGGCTCATGATGGCATCCACCCGCGTAAGCGGATGGCGGGGCATTTCAATTTTTCGGGTCTCGGCATAGGCCGCGAGCGCGTCGCGGTGTACTACATCACTGGGCGGCGTAGGCAGCAGATCTGCAAATTGTGGGGGCGACTGCTCTTTGGGGTCAAGCCCCACGGCACGCACCCCCTGCGAACGGGCCAGCGCAGACGCAGGCCCCACCTTGCGCAGTTCTTCCATCGAACCCCTGAACACCCGACCCGCCTTGCCGTAAACCGAGAACATAGATGCCCTCCTTGATGCAGCCCCTTACGCCCCCTCATTGGACAAGAAAATGGCCTGCAAGTCACTCAAAAAATCAAACCCTCGCACGGTGGGGCGCACGCGGGCAAAGTCGCGCTCTATCAAACCCTTGCGCTCGGCTTCCATCAAAGCCGCCTCAATAGCGGTGATAGCCAAGCCAGTGCGCTCAGTGAACTCGCGTAAACCAAAACCGTGGCGCAGCCGCAAGGCGTTGAGCATATATTCAAACGCCAGATCCCCCCGGGCCACCTCGGTGTCTTGCGCTAGCGCATTGCCTGCGAGGGCGCGGTCCATATAAAGCCGTGGATCACGAAAACGCACCTGGCGCACCACCCGGTGGGCAAAGCTGAGCTTGCTATGCGCCCCGGCCCCAATGCCAAGATAGTCGCCAAACTGCCAG
Organism: Rhodoferax sp.; assembly: GCA_044346675.1. Lineage (GTDB taxonomy): Bacteria > Pseudomonadota > Gammaproteobacteria > Burkholderiales > Burkholderiaceae_C > Allorhodoferax. Next base: position 1,009 of record JBIIYT010000085.1, read on the forward strand.
TAGTTCAGGTTGTGAAAACAGCGATGCCCTGCGCGCGCGTAGGCCGACACTTCGTAGCGCTCCAGCCCCGCCGCCTGAGTGAGCTCAGTAATGTGGTCCAACATGGCGTAGGCGGTGTCGTCTTCAGGAATCGCGGGCGGGTACTTGGCAAAGTAGGTGTTGGGCTCGATGGTGAGGTGGTAGATGGAAATGTGTGGCGGCGCAAACTGCAGTGCGATGGCTATGTCTTGGCCCACCTGCTCTAGGGTTTGGCCGGGCAGTGCGTACATGATGTCTAGGTTAAAAGTTTTGAACGACTGTGCCGCCTCTTGTACCGCCGCCAAGGCCTGCGCGCGATCGTGCACGCGGCCCAGGGCTTGCAGGTGCGCATCATTAAAACTTTGCACCCCGATGGACAGGCGCGTAACCCCCGCTTGGGCGAAGGCGCGAAAGCGGTCTTTCTCAAAAGTGCCGGGGTTGGCCTCTAGGGTGATTTCGCAGTTGGGCTCTAGGCGCAGGCGGGCGCGAATGTCGCCCAACAGCCGGTCAATGGTGGCAGGCGCAAACAGGCTGGGCGTGCCGCCACCAATAAAGATGCTGTGCACGGTGCGGCCCCATATAAGCGGCAGGGATGCCTCTAGGTCGGCCACTACGGCATCTATATAGCGCTGCTCGGGCAGGTCTTGGCGGGCCATCTCGTGCGAGTTGAAATCGCAATAGGGGCACTTTTTTAAGCACCACGGCAGGTGCACATACAGTGACAAAGGGGGCAGCGCTGCCAACTGCAGTGTGCCAGGGCGCATGTAGTGCTGCACGTCGTGCAACACGGCGGGCGCTGCGCTGGACTCGTCTACTGGAGCGATAGGGATCATGGGTGTATGAAACCCTAGGACGCCAACCAGTTATCGCGTATCAGCGCAATCATGGCCTGGGCCGAGCGGCCCCGGTGGCTGTGGGCGTTTTTCACCGCAACGGGCAACTGGGCAAAGGTTTGGCCAAATTCGGGAATCCACATCACCGGGTCAAACCCAAAGCCGTTGGAGCCCACCGGCTCGCGGGCAATTTGGCCCACTGCGCGGCCGACAGCAATCAAAGGTTCGGGGTCTTCAGGGCTGCGCACTGCCACCAAGGTGCTCACCAACGCGGCGCGGCGGTTGTTCACATCGCGCATTTGCTCCAGCAAGGCGCGCACATTGTTGTCGTCACTCTTGGGATAGCCAAATTGGGTGGCGTAGTACGCGGTGTCGACGCCCGGCAGGCCACCAAAGGCGTCTACGCACAGCCCGGCGTCATCGGCCAGGGCGGGCAAGCCGGTATGCTGTGCGGCATTGCGCGCTTTGGCCAAGGCATTTTCTACAAAGGTGCGGTGGGGCTCAGGCGCTTCGGGTACGCCCAGGTCGCCCTGGCACACCAGGGTGCAGCCCAAGGGCGCGAACATGGCTTGCAGCTCGGCTAGTTTGCCTTGGTTGTTAGAGGCGAGAACAATTTTCATACGGGATTCAGGCTCTGGCGCATATAGGACAGACGCAAAAAGCTACTATTTTGATAGCACTTTTTGCTGCAGCAGCATCAGCTCAGCAATGCCTTTTTCAGCCAAGGTAAGCAAACTGTCCATCTCCGCGCGGGTAAAGGCCACGCCTTCTGCGGTGCCCTGCACTTCCACAAAATGGCCTGCGCCGGTCATCACCACGTTCATGTCGGTGTCACACGCGGAATCTTCGGTGTACTCCAAATCGAGCAAGGGCGTGCCCTGCACAATGCCGACCGAAATAGCCGCAACCGATGCAACGATAGGGCTCTGCACAATCTTGCCCGCCGCCAGCAAGCCATTGACCGCATCTTGCGCAGCAACAAAGGCGCCGGTAATGGCCGCAGTGCGGGTGCCGCCATCGGCCTGCAGAACGTCGCAGTCCAGCTGAATGGTGCGCTCGCCCAAGAGCTTCAGGTCAAACACCGCGCGCAGCGAGCGGCCAATCAAGCGCTGTATTTCTTGCGTGCGCCCGCTTTGCTTGCCACGCGCGTCTTCGCGGTCGCTGCGGGTGTGGGTGGCGCGGGGCAACATGCCGTATTCGGCGGTCACCCAGCCTTCGCCGCTACCGCGCTTGTGGGGCGGCACTTTTTCTTCTACCGAGGCGGTGCACAGCACCTTGGTGGCACCAAACTCGATGAGCACCGAACCCTCGGCATGCACGGTGTAGTGGCGGGTGATGCCCACCGGGCGCAGTTGGTTAGCGGCGCGTGCGCCGCTGCGAACAAATGTAGACATACATGAAAACTTAAAAATGCGGGAGCGCCGCGCTAGGGGAACTTAGACTTTACGGGCAGCCGAGCGACGAATAGCCTCGTTGATCTCAGCAATCGAACGCTCAATGGCATCGTCGTCCAGGTCGTCTTCGGTGGAATCGATCCAGCCCGCCTGCACGGTGGAGGCAAACACGCCTTGCTCAATGCTCTCGGTAGAAATGGCGCTTCGTGTGGACTCAAATGCGTCCGGAGTTTCCCACTCCATGGCAATCAGCGTCACGTTATCGCAGTTGGGGCCACCATTCATGAGCGCGCGCTCTACCAAGTCAGGCGCCGCATCTGCCACCGGTTTTTGACCTAGGTGAAAGGCAATGTCGGCGTCTTGCAAGGTGCCCCACAAACCGTCGGAGCACAACAAAATTTTGTCGCCCTGCTCCAAAATGGCGGGCTCTGAAATATCAAATACAGGCTTTACCGGTGAGCCCAAGCAGGTGTAGAGCACATTGCGGTTGAAGCCCGAGGGTGGCTCGGGCAAAGGCCTAGCATCTTCTCGCTGCTCTAGGTACGAATGGTCACGCGTGCGCACCAGCAACTCCCCATGGCGCACAAAGTAAAGCCGGGAGTCGCCACAGTGGACCCAGCTGGCCTTACCCGCTTGCACTAAGGCTGCCACGAGGGTGGTACGTGGGGTATCGGTCATGCCCTTGCTCGCGGCATAACGCAAAATTTGACGGTGTGCAGTCATCACCGCAAGGTTGAAAAACGCCTTAACGTCTTTGACCTCCGGGTTGGCTTCTTTTTGGTACAGCGCAGATATGGATTGCAAGGCAATTTGGGCTGCCATTTCCCCCTCGGGGTGGCCGCCCATGCCATCTGCCAACAAAAACAATCCCGAACTATTGGTGTAGCAATAGCCCATGCGATCTTCATTTTGCTCACGTCCGCCTTTGCGGCTGATCTGGAAGACCGAAAATTTCATGAATTTTTCTCAGCTTTGGCGGTGTTGCCTGAGGCTGATTTTTTAGGGTCAGAAACAAGGCTTTCAAATTGCATACGCACCTTCTCACCCACGCTGAGCTTGGTGTAACGGCGCTCGCCTTCACGGCCCAGTTCTTTTTGCAAAGCAAACACCGACTGGGGGCGGGACAAGGGGTCTAGCGACATGCACCACTCGACCACTTCAATCAAATTGTCTGAATACACCCCGCGCAGCCTAGACAAGGCGGTGCTGATGCGGTCTTTCTCTAGCCGCTGCGGTGCCTCGTTCGGAGGGTAGCCTTGCATGCAGGCATAGATGCAGGCGCCTATGGCGTATATGTCGGTCCACGGGCCCATAGAGGAGTCGCGCCGATACATCTCGGGGGCTGCAAAACCTGGCGTGTACATGGGGCGGATGAAGTTACCTTCTTTGGAGAGCACCTCGCGCGCAGCGCCAAAGTCAATGAGCACCGACTTGTTGTCGTCGGTGATAAAAATATTGGCGGGCTTAATGTCCAAGTGCAGCATCTTGTGCTGATGGACAATACGCAGCCCGCGCAGTATTTCGTCAAAGAGCGACCGAATGGTGGACTCGCGAAACACCTTGCTTTGCTTCAAATCACGGGCGGTGACGATGAAATCTTGCAAAGCCGCGCCTTCCAAGTAGTTCATCACCATGTACACCGTCTCGTGCTCACGGAAGAAGTTCAGCACGCTCACCACCGATGGGTGGGAGATTTGGGCAAGCGAGCGCCCCTCCTCAAAAAAGCTTTTCAAGCCTAGGCGGTAGAGCGACAGCTTTTCCGGTTGCACCTTGGGCAACAGCTCACCCGGCGCACGGGTGGCCAGGGACGAGGGCAAATACTCTTTAATCGCAACCTGCTGACCCTCAGAATCCAGGGCCAAGTAGACCAAGCCAAAACCACCGGCGGCCACTTTGCGAATGATGCGATAGCCTCCAATAATGGAGTCCGGGGGGAGGGGTGCTGGTTTGACCTTGGACATTAGCTTTAGAAACTCTCGCTGTAGAACTCTCGATGAATCAGCCTGAACCGGGTTATTCTTGGGGCCATAGTAACGTCCCGAGAAATTGCGATGCCAGTTTACAGCATGACTGGCTATGCTAGTGCACAGCACAGCACAGCCCCCAGTACCAGCGATGGTGCCGCCAAAAACACAGCCAGCGCCCAACTGGGGCTGGAAATCCGCTCGGTTAACAGCCGTTTTTTGGATTTATCGTTCAAGCTGCCCGAAGACCTGCGCCAGTTTGAGCCCGCCTTGCGCGATTTGCTTGTGAGCAAACTCAAGCGCGGCAAGGTCGAAGTGCGGGCCTCTATCGAAATGGCGGCCTCGTCCGGCGTGCCCGAGCCCAGCGTCAAGCTGCTACAACGCCTCAATGCGGTGCAAGACAATGTGAAAGCGTGGCTGCCCCAAGCGGTACCGCTCAGTGTGGCGGACGTATTGAAGCTGTGCGTGGCTGAGCAATCCAGCGCCTGCGATTGGGGCGACACGGTGCTGCCTTTGGCCGACAATGCCCTTCAAGCCTTATTGACTGCCCGCCAGCGCGAAGGCGCGCGCTTGGCCACCATGCTGCTGGAGCATATTGCCCAGCTCAAAGCCTTGGCCCAAAAAGCGGTGCCCTTGGTGCCCCAGTTGGTAGCCCAACAACGCCAGCGGTTTATGGAGCGCTGGCAAGAGGCCATGGCCCTCACGGACGGAGCCACCCTGCCAGAGGCCGCACAAGACCGCGCCTTGACGGAGGCCACTGCGTTTGCCATTCGCATTGACGTGGCCGAAGAAGTGACCCGGCTCAACTCGCATTTAGAGGAGCTAGAGCGCCTCATCAAAAAAGGCGGTGAAATTGGCAAGCGGCTGGACTTTCTCATCCAAGAGCTGCACCGGGAGGCCAACACCATGGGCTCCAAATCGGCAGCGTTGGAGTTGACCCACATTTCGGTAGATATGAAAGTGCTGATCGAACAAATGCGTGAACAGGTTCAGAACATAGAATAGAGGTATCGCCCAGCAACCGCCCGCAAGAGCTAACGTCTATGGACTACCCCGGAAACCTCTTTGTTGTTGCCGCACCCAGTGGGGCAGGCAAATCCAGCTTGGTAAAAGCCCTTTTGGAGCTGGACTCCCGGGTGCAACCCTCGGTGTCGCACACCACGCGCGCACCACGCGGCCAAGAAAAGCACGGGCGTGAGTACTACTTTGCATCCGAACAAGAGTTTGACGCCATGGTGGCGGCCAACGCCTTTGTGGAATGGGCCAGTGTGCACGGCAACCGCTACGGCACCTCCAAAAAAGCCATTGAAGAGCGCATGGCGCAAGGGGCCGATGTGATTCTGGAAATTGATTTCCAAGGCGCAATCCAGATCAAAGACATCTTTGCCAACGCTGTTTGCATTTTCATTCTCCCCCCTAGCTGGGAAGAGTTGCGCTCACGGCTAGAGCGTCGGGGCGAAGATGCGCCCGAAGTCATAGAAATGCGCATGAAGAACGCACAAATAGAGGTAGCGCAGGTCGGTAAATTCGACTTCGTTATAATTAATGAGTTGTTCGAACGTGCGCTTTTTGACTTAAAAGCCATTGTTCACTCTCAGCGGCTGAAGTTTGCAGCGCAACGCCGTGCCAGAGCCGAAACGTTCCAAGCTTTGCACATTCCCTAGTCTTTCGGAGAAATTCATGGCCCGTATCACAGTAGAAGACTGCCTTGTGCAGATCCCCAACCGCTTTCAGCTCGTGCTGGCGGCAACCTACCGCGCTCGCATGCTGAGCCAAGGCCACACCCCCAAGATTGAGAGCAAAAACAAGCCTGGCGTGACCGCCCTGCGCGAAATTGCTGCTGGCAAAATTGGGCTGGAAATGCTCAAAAAAGTGCCCCTCTAAACAACATGCACTTACTAAAAAAACACCGCCTGCGGTGTTTTTTTTCGTCCGCACACCTAAAAATGGAGCCGCACGCTACATTTGAGGGATGGGCAACATGCTAAAACTTCCACCGAGCGATACCGCAGCAACCCCAGACCGCACGCAGTCCGGCGGCGGCAAGCCCCGCCCTGCGACCAACGCAGCGGTCAACGCCGCCGCGGCCAGTTTTGCTGGCTTGACCGACAAGCTCGGCTACCTCTCCCCTGCCGATTTTGACCAAGTGCGCTTGGCCTACCGCTTTGCCGATGAAGCCCATTTAGGCCAACTGCGCAACAATGGCGAGCCCTACATCACCCACCCTATTGCGGTAGCGGCCCAGTGTGCGGACTGGAAGCTCGACGCGCAAGCCTTGATGGCGGCACTCTTGCATGATGCGATGGAAGACTGCAGTGTTACCAAACCCGAGCTCATAGAAAAATTTGGCTCGCCCGTTGCCGAGCTGGTGGACGGCCTGACCAAGCTGGACAAGCTGCAGTTCAATACCCGCGAAGAAAACCAAGCAGAATCCTTCCGCAAAATGCTCTTGGCCATGGCGCGCGATGTACGCGTTATCCTGATCAAGCTGGCCGACCGCACCCACAACATGCGCACGCTCTCCGATGTGCCCCGTGCCAAGTGGGCGCGCATTGCGTCTGAAACGCTGGACATTTACGCCCCCATAGCCCACCGCCTGGGCCTGAACCAAACCTACCGTGAGCTGCAAGACTTATCGTTCAGCCATCTGCGCCCTTGGCGCTACGCGATTTTGTCGAAGGCTGTAGCAAAAGCCCGCAGTCGCCGGCGCGACCTGATTCAAAAAGTGAAGCAAGAAGTAGAGGCTACCTTTGCCAACGCTGGCATGCCGGTGCGCATTAGCGGCCGGGAAAAATCGCTGTATTCCATCTACAAAAAGATGGACGGCAAGCACCTGAGCTTTGCCCAGGTGACCGACATCTATGGCTTTCGGGTGCTGGTGACTGAAATAACCGACTGCTACACGGCGCTGGGGCTTTTGCACCAGCTTTACAAGCCCGTGCCTGGCAAGTTCAAAGACCATATTGCCATTGCCAAGCTCAACGGCTACCAGTCTTTGCACACCACTCTAGTGGGGCCTGCAGGGGTAAACGTCGAGTTTCAAATGCGCACCGAGGCCATGCACATCGTGGCCGAATCCGG
>JBIIYT010000086.1:0-8284 GCA_044346675.1 Rhodoferax sp.
TCACAGCGCCCACGGCTACTTGTTGCATGAATTTTTATCGCCCCTTGCCAACCAGCGCACCGACGCCTATGGCGGCAGTTTTGACAACCGCGTGCGTTTTCCCTTGGAGGTATTTGCCGCCGTGCGGAAGGCCTTTGGCGGGGTGCTGGGTCTGCGCTTGTCGGCGTCTGACTGGGTGGAGGGCGGCTGGGACTGTGACCAAAGCGCCGAGTTTGCCAAACGCCTCAAAGCGCTGGGCTGCGACTTCATTCACGTCTCCAGCGGGGGCGTATCGCCACTGCAAAAAATTGCCTTGGGTGCAGGCTACCAAGTGCCGTTTGCACGGCACATTCGCCAAGCCAGTGGCCTGGCCACCACCGCTGTGGGGCTGATTACGCAGGCGCAACAGGCAGAGGATGTTTTGCAAAATGGCGACGCTGATTTGGTCGCGCTGGCGCGTGCCTTTTTGTACCAACCGCGCTGGGGCTGGCAAGCGGCTGCTGCCTTGGGCGGCCAAGTGCAGGCCCACCCGGCCTACTGGCGCTGCTTGCCGCGCGAAGCGCAAGCGGCCTTTGGCCCAGTGGCCATTGGGGGCCGCTAAGCCAGCGGCTCACCGCTACCCTACTCCTATGCAAGGCCTTCATCTCACCGCCGACCTACACCAGTGCCGCTGCGATGCGCGCTGGCTCACCGACGCTGCCGCCCTAGGCGCGCGCTGCTTACAAGCCGTACACGCGGCGGGTCTACGGACAGTGGGCCAACTGTTTCACACCTTCCCCGCCACTGAGCACGGCCCCGGTGGGGTCACTGCCACGGTGCTGCTGGCCGAGTCGCACCTGTGCGTGCACACCTGGCCCGAGCAACAGGCCGTGACGCTGGACGTGTATGTATGCAACTTTGGCGGCGACCACTCGGCCAAAGCCCAAGCGCTGTTGGCAGATTTGCAAAACCTTTTTGACCCCACGCATGCCGAACTCAATAGTTTGGCGCGGGGGGCTATAGCTGTATGAACCCCTCAAACACCCCCGCCATTCTGCTAGCCGCAGGCCGCGGCGAGCGCATGCGCCCGCTGACCGACACTTGCCCTAAACCACTATTGCAAGTGCAGGGCAAGCCACTGATGCAGTGGCACTTAGAAGCGCTGGCGCAGGGTGGCTTTGGCCAAGTCGTCATCAACACCGCGTGGCTTGGCGAGCAGATCGAAACCACGTTTGGTACTAATTTTGGCGAGGTACACATCGCCTACTCCCACGAAGGCCGCGACTTTGGCGGCGCGTTAGAAACCGCAGGCGGCATCGCGCGCGCCATGCCACTGCTGCAGGGAGGCTGGGCGTCTGCGGGCTCTGCTCCGTGTCCCCCGGCCTGCGGCCTCCTCCTTTTACCTGCGCAGAGCCCACAGCCACCCAGCCTCCTTGGCGATGTGTTTTGGGTGCTGGCTGGTGACGTGTTTGCACCTGACTTTGCGTTTACCCAAAAGGCCGTCGCGCGCTTTTGCGCAAGTGATAAGCTGGCCCACCTGTGGCTGGTGCCTAACCCTGAGCACAACGCGAAAGGCGACTTTGGTTTGCAACTGGACGGCGACGCAACGGATGACGGTGTGAGCATAGGCCTGGCCCTGAGCCTACCGCCCGACAGCCCGCTGCCCCGCTACACCTACTCCACCATAGGCCTATACCGCAGCGCCTTGTTTGCGCCGCCGTGGTGCGACATCCCGCCCGGCAACCCGGCAGGGGTGAAAGCGGCGTTGGCCCCGCTCTTGCGCGCCGCCATGGCCCAACACCGGGTCAGCGCCCAGCTATACACTGGCCGCTGGACCGATGTAGGCACACCGCAGCGCTTGGCGCAGCTCAATGCCCCTTTAGAGTCATCCACACCCGATAGCCCATGACCACAAGCACTCTATCTGTTTACGCCCAACGCCGCGCAACGCTGGCCGCCCACCTGGGCGCTGGCGGCATTGCCATACTGCCCACCGCGCCTGAGCAGCAACGCAACCGCGACTCTGACTTTTTGTTTCGCCCCGACAGCTACTTCTATTACCTGAGCGGCTTTACTGAGCCCCACGCGTGGCTGGTGATTACAGGGGACGGAAAGACAACTCTTTTTTGCCAACCCAAAGACCTAGAGCGCGAGATATGGGACGGCTTTCGCCTAGGGCCCGATGGCGCGCCCGCCGCGCTGGGCGTGGACGCGGCCTACTCAGTGAACGAGCTAGACGCGCGCCTGCCCAAGATGCTGGAAAACCGCAGCGTGGTTTGGTACCCCTTCGCTACGCACAAGGGGCTAGAGTCGCGCATCGAAGCGTGGCTGCAGCCCGTGCGCTCGCGCGTGCGCTTTGGCGCCATGTGCCCGGACCAATTACGCGACCTGTGCGGCGTGTTGGATGAGATGCGCTTGGTAAAAGACGCGTCGGAGCAAGCCACCATGCGCCGCGCCGCGCAAATCAGTGCTGGGGCGCATGTGCGCGCCATGCAGCGCTGCGCCAGCATGCTGCGCGCGGGCGAGGAAGTGCGCGAATACCACTTGGATGCCGAGCTGCTGCACGAGTTTCGCCGCCACGGCTCGCAGTACCCTGCCTACAGCTCCATCGTAGCTGCCGGTGCCAACGCCTGCGTGCTGCACTACCGGGCCGACGCAGGGCTGGTGCGCAGTGGCGAGCTGGTGTTGATAGACGCGGGCTGCGAGCTAGACGGCTACGCCAGCGACATCACCCGCACCTTCCCCGCCAACGGCACCTTCAACGGGCCACAAAAGGCGCTGTACGAGCTGGTGGTGGCGGCGCAAGAAGCGGCCATAGCCGCCACCAAGCCGGGTGCACGGTTTACCGACCCGCACGAGGCCACCGTGAAAGTGCTGGCCCAAGGTATGTTGGACGTGGACCTGCTGGACAAAAACAAAGTGGGCAGCTTGGACGACGTGATCGAGAAGCGCGCCTATTTCCAGTTTTACATGCACCGCACCGGCCACTGGCTGGGCATGGATGTGCACGACTGCGGTGGCTACCTAGAGCAATCTGAGCTGGGCAACACCAGCGAGCGCAAAGACGCACTCACGGGCGACACCATCATCAACCGCCCACCGCGCATACTGCGCCCGGGCATGGTGCTCACCATCGAGCCCGGCCTGTATGTGCGCCCGGCAGATGGCGTGCCCGCGCAGTTTCACAACATTGGCATCCGCATAGAAGACGACGCCATCGTCACCGCCACGGGCTGCGAGCTCATTAGCCGTGGGGTGCCGGTGGGCGTGGCAGAGATTGAGGCGCTGATGCGGGGCTAAACTGCATCGCTCAATTTCGCATCACCTCAAAGCTTGGCACACCGCCGTCGTGCGGCTAAACATAAGCTGGCCAGAATAAACGCCTAGCTGATCTTCCTGGCTACAGCGCTGGGACATCGCCGCTTTTGCTTGAACACTTTTGATCTTGACCAAAGTGTCGTACTTGGCTGTGGCCTTGGTGCTAGCCGCGTCTTTGCTGACGATCACTTTGGAGGCGCTGAAAACTGGCACCAACCCGGAAGCCCTCAATTGATCGGCCGAAACTTTTAGCAAAGTGCACATTTCAGCGCGTCCACCCGTAACAACGATGGGCGGAGACTGCGTGTGATCCGTCACCTTGAATGCAAAGTCAGGTGCAAGCACGGCGCATTGGGCACTGTGATCCATTTGGGTAGCCAAGCTCACCATGCGCTGCACCATCGCAATGACAGCCGCCTCGGACAATTGCCCGTCCTTTGACTTCATGGGTGCGGGCGCAGATGAAGCTTGCGCTGACGATGTCGGCGTGGCGCATGGCCTGTCGGAAAAGGTGACTTTTCCACCTTCATCCACACATTTGTGCATTTGGGCCATCGCATCAAAACTAGCCCCCGTGGAGCACAGCAGCAGCAGTGGAGCAAGTAGTTGTCTCATAGGGCTATTTCTTCTTCAGCACCACTTTGTCCTCGGCCAAAGCTTGGTCAATCAAGGACGTGATTTCTGGCCCCATGCTGCGCCCCCAGTTCTGCCCCACGGCCATCGACTCAGACATCACCACGGGCAATTCTTTAATCAGTTTTTTGCCCACATCCGTACGGTAGAACGCCAGCAGTTGCTTAATCTCGTCGTGGGAGAAATGATTGGCATAGATGGGAATGATCAGATCCACCACACCACCCGGCGCAGTGATCTTTTTACCCATAAGAGACTCGATGCGCGCACCAATCTTGTCCAGCGTTTTTTTAGGAATCTCAGGGTGTGTAGCGGATAGGTTTTGCGTGATCATCGGAACCATCGCGTTCATCATTTGGGCACCCAAATTGGCGGAGCCCGTTTCTTGCATCATGAGGCGAATGTCATCCCTCTTGGCTGGGGTGAGCTCGTCGCAATGGGCATTGAATGCGGCCAAGCAAGCCATCAAAAATACCGTCCATAGTTTCATGTCTTCTTCTCCTTGTTGAACTGGGCCATGTTAGCCCCAAAGCACCAGTTTTCTCTGGCTACTTCCACCAAGTTGATGAACACGTTTTCGGCCTGTACATGTCCAGTGGCAACCAGCGCTTGCGTGAGTTGCCGATAGAAGTCTGTTTTGAGCTCCACTGAGCGACCTTGGTTGAGCGAAATTTGAATAAACACCAGCTGATCCAGCCGCTCCGGCGGGCAGTGGCCCGGCGCGTGCAAGACGCTGCCGGGTGGATGCCCCTGACACACCACATAGTTTTCACTAGGGGGTACGCCCAACACGCTTTGCATGGTGGTGTTGATACTGTTGGCCACTGCAGCCGCAAAACCCACTGGCTGCTGAGAAGAAAAATCGACACGAACGATAGCCAATTGATGCCTCCTAAAGATATGTCCACATGGGACTATATCTGTGCACATGACCGCTGCCAAACGGTGCAAAGAACGCGTGCAAAGAAGGCTCTTGCAATTGTCGACTGCTTCATTAAGATCAGCCGATGGCAAGCACCACTACCCCCGCAAAAAATCGCCAGTTTGCAGACTATTGCTGCGACCTGCTCTCCACGCAAGGGCCGTGCGTGGCCAAGCGCATGTTTGGCGGCTGGGGCATATCCGTTGACGGGCTGACTTTCGCCATCATTGCCGACCTTGGCGGCGGCGACAAACTGTGGCTCAAGGCAGATGATGCCGTGCGCAGCCGCTTTGAGGCGGCTGGGTGCGAGCGTTTTGTGTATGTTGGAAAATCCAAGACGGCTTCGATGGGCTACTACACCGCGCCCGAAGACGCTATGGACTCGCCCGACGCCATGCTCCCTTGGGCGCGCCTATCGCTGGAATGCGCGCTGCGCGCCAAAGCCAGCAAAGCGCCCGCTAAACGTGCCGCGGCAAAGAATCCCGCTGTAAAAGCAGCCGGGAAGTCCCCGCGCGCTTGATCAAGAGCTAAGCGATGGCTGCTACTCTGATTTTTTGACAAGCTATGTACGATCCGATTAAGGACGGTGTAGATAAAACCACGCAATCCGTCCGGTATACGGTAGAGAAGCCGCCGGGGCATCTCGCCAGCGCCGTGCATTGCTACTGGGAGCTAAAGACTGAGGCCACCCTGGCAGAAGACTTCCGCCTCCATGCAGTTCCCGATGCCTGCGTAAACATCTTGTTCAACCAAGCGGATACCGACATTGCTGGAGTCACCGCATTGCGCACCACTTATGAAGTGCTCAATCTCGGGCGGTCGTTTCACTACGTCGGCATACAGCTGCTACCCGGTGTGTGGCAGGGCAATCCGCAAGAGATCGCCGATCAATTTGTCGGCACGCCGTATTTAGGGGCACTCCCTTTGCTTGCTACAAGCAGGCAGCTCGCACAGCGGGATTTTTCTGGCAAGCAGGAGCTGATGACCGAGCTAGTGCAATGGTTTATCGATGCCAATCTGGTTGTTCGTAACCCGGTGACTGAAAGAATCTTGGCCAAGCTTGACGACATTCGCACGGTGGCAGACATGGCCGCAGTGGCCTGCATGTCTGCGCGTCAACTGCAGCGCAAGCTCAAAGAAACCACAGGATTTTCACCGCATGATTTACTTAAAGTCTTGCGCATCCAGCAGTCCTTTAAACAGCACTACTTGGATTTGTATGCCGACCAGTCGCACTACATCCATTCGTTTCGAAAAGTCACCGGCTACACGCCCGCCAAATACATCGATAAGTTCGATGTCTGATTTACACAATACAAACGCCTGACTGCTTTCTAGACTGAGCGCTTCTTCAACTAAAATGGAGTGCCACATGGCAAAGTCGAATGCAATAGCTTGGTTTGATATCTACGTCGCCAACATGAGTCGGGCGGTCAGCTTCTATCAGAATGTGCTGCAACAATCGTTGGAGCCCATAGGCGACCCCACCGGCGAGACCCAAATGATGGGTTTCCCTACAGATATGGGTGTCTATGGTGCTGGGGGTGCATTGGTTAAGGCAGCTTACGCGCGTCCTGGCGTGGGGGGTACCTTGGTGTACTTCGGTGTAGAAGATTGTGCGAAAGAAGAGTTACGCGTCGTCCCTGCGGGTGGAAAGGTGGTTCGACCTAAGTTTTCGATTGGCGAGTTCGGCTGGGTAACCTTGTGCGAAGACACTGAGGGCAATATGTTTGGCTTGAGCTCTATGAAATAGTCAGGCCCCGTTTTTCCACGCGAAACATTGCAAGTGGGGTCAGTCCAGCGGGGGTGGTGGTTTCTGACTGTTTAACGGCGATGGGGCCTGACGCATGAGGCCTCATTCGCGGTTGGGCCTGACTCGGCCAAGCATTGGCTGATTCTGCTTAAGCCAATCAGAGGCGCTCTTCTGCCAGGGCCAAACGCCGGAGGTTGAAGGCCATACGATCTGCACAACAGAGTACGGCTTGTGTCTGTAGTGCCGTTCACAGCCAAGGGTGTAGTCGGCGAGCAGCTTCTTCCGTGCCGGTTCGATATAAACGTCGAACCCATCGAGGAAACCGGGATACAGAACACCCCGCTTGAAGCGGGTGCCCGCCCTTACTTGGCGGTTGTACTCATTGATCATGAACCCACCAAGCCTGGATTTCAGTCCCACGACGATTACGTCAGGAACGTCGCTTGTTTCTTGGATGCCAATGGAATATGAAAAGCATGGAGTCAGTTCTTCTGGATCAAACACGCTGATGACATGACAACCGTACTCTTGGATATCGTCGGCGACTCGCTTATCGCTGGCTGCGCGCTTTTCGTCAGAGATACTCATAGAGGGAGTCTAGCGTCAAAGCTGCCCAGCACGCAGCAAGAGCCGCGGGGCGGCATTTTGCTGCTGCGCGTCCAAGCCGAGCGAGAGGTTAGAGGTCATGGTGCACGCCCTTTTGGATGAATATCGAGCCCCAGCATCATCGGAGGAAAGGCTGCTCCACTGTACTTTAGATGTGGCGAGCCCAGTGGATGCCCGTATAGCCGAGGATGACACCAATTAGCGCCGCTAGTGCAACTGCGCCCCATGACGCAGACAGTATCAATGCAATGGCCGCAAAGGCTAAGGCACCATAGATGGTGCGAATCCATGCGCCAGAGGCGGTGAACCTCTTGTTGTCTTCTGTGACGACGATGACACCAAGAAAGATACCAAAGATCAAGAACGCGGATGTTACTTTCACTGCGCCAAGCACGTTGGTGAAGCCTGTTGGCATGAGGTGCTGGATCGACATGCCAACCGTAAAGAGGATGCCGATCGCAAAAATACTCCGAATATCGCCACGAAAAGCCCAAAGCAAAAAACGCTCGAACAGACCCACTTCAGCAGTAGGCTGCGCGAGCTTCTGTTTCAGTGCAGCGGAGCGGCGTCGGATGGGCATCGTTTGTGTGCAGCCTAACGTCGGCCGTGAGTGAACCACAACGGCACACTCAGCATTGAAGAATGGCGACCAAATTGGCCGCCCTTGTGGGTCCAATCGACGAACTTGCTATCCCTCACAGCGCGCCTTTCGGCAGCCGCCACACGTACCAACAAGATAGGCAAATTGCCACAAGCTCAAAGAGGTAATGTGTCCAGACAGTCCCTAGGAAAACCACAGCAAAAGCGATAGAGGCAACGGCCATGGCACTGGTCATTAACCAAAGGGGGCGTGCCCAGTTGTAGTTTCGAACGAACCCCATGCTGGCAGTCATGCTTAGTGCGCTCAGCGTGAGGAGTACGGAAAACGTGGCAATAAGCGCAGGATAGGCCTCGCGTAGTTCGGGGACAAAAGGGCCATCATTGGGCACAGGCGGTCGCAATGCTGCAGCGGACGAATAGAGTCCATAGCCCGCCACGACCGCGTGAACCAAGAGGTACACACCGAACAATCCAACGATGATCGCGAGCCACTG
>JBIIYT010000087.1:0-8265 GCA_044346675.1 Rhodoferax sp.
TGGCCATGGAAGTGGCAGGCATGGGACGCACCGCTTTGTTTGCCGGCAGTTGGAGCGAATGGTGCAGCGACCCCAAACGACCCGTGGCGCAAGGCTAAAGCCACAGCAAAAGCCTTGAGTGCTCGGCCTCGGGCGTGGATGTTTGGCAGTTAGAATACGTTCCTGCAGGAAGCTTGGCCGAGCGGTTTAAGGCACCGGTCTTGAAAACCGGCGAGGGTTTATCCCCTCCGTGAGTTCGAATCTCACAGCTTCCGCCAGAACCCCGTTTTACGGGGTTTTTTTACGTCTAAATTCGACCAGTTCCCACATTGTCTTCTCTCTAAGTTCGAATCACACAGTATCATTGCGTCTTATCCAATCGCATCACTTGATGTGGGAACCGATGGCTTTTATGTGGGAACTACTATGGCTAAGCAAACTGATGGATTGACAGCAATCGAAGTTAAACGACTGACAGCGCCGGGTCGGCATCCTGTAGGCACTGTGCCGGGGCTAATGCTCAACATCAAACCATCCGGCGCGAAGTCGTGGGTACTTCGAACGATGGTGGGCACCAATCGCAAAGATATTGGGCTAGGTGGGTATCCCGAGGTTCTACTGGCACCAGCCATAGAACGCGCCAGACAAGTCAAAGACACCATCCGTAATGGTGTTGACCCCGTAGCCGAACGCAAAGCCAAACAGACCGCAATCGTCTGGACATTCAAGACCTGCGCTCTGGCCTACATCGAAGCATTCAAACCGAGTTGGAAAAACACCAAGCACGGCCAGCAGTGGGAAAACACCTTAGAGACTTACGTTTACCCGCACTTTGGCGAAAAGCACATCAAAGACGTTGATACCGAGGACGTAATGAAAGCGATCAGTTCCGAATGGTCAACCAAGAACGAGACGATGGTGCGGGTACGCAATCGGATTGAACTGGTGTTGTCATGGGCCGCTGCACAGGGCTACAGGCCCAAAGGGTTCAACCCAGCCCAATGGCGCGGCCACCTCGATCAAGTGCTGCCAAAGCCTTCAAAGGTCAACAAGCGCACATCGTTTGAAGCCATGCCCATAGATTCCATGTATCAGTTCATCCAGCAATTGGCCGATGTGCAGGGCACCAGCGCACGATGCCTAGAGTTCACCATATTGACCGCCTGCCGCTCTGGTGAATCGCGTGGCGCGCTGTGGTCGGAGATCGACCTAGACGCTGGCACATGGTCGATACCCAAAGAGCGCATGAAGGCTGGCAGACCCCACCGCATCCCGCTAAGTGATGCGGCAATCAAATTGCTCATCGCATTGCCAAGGTTCCAAGATACCGAAGGCAATGACGTTGATCTGGTGTTTCCCGGCCTATCTGGTGACAAACCCCTGTCAGATATGAGCCTGACCGCCTGTATGCGCCGCATGAAGCTAACCGCCGTTCCTCATGGTTTCAGAAGCACATTCACCGACTGGGTAGCCGAGCGCACCAGCTACCCATCAGAGGTGCGTGAGATGGCACTGGCCCACGCTATCGGCAACGACACCGAAGCCGCATATCGGCGCGGCGATCTATTCGATAAGAGGCGTAATCTGATGCAGGACTGGGCATCGTTTTTGAACACTGCACCAGCCAAAGGCAATGTGGTGACGATGCGCAGCAAAGCCTAAGCCATCTCGGTTTGACTTATCCCATCGCGATGCGTTAGACTCAATACATCGTGTAGCTGAAGAAGTTTCGCGGTCTGTGTCGAGATGTGTCATCGTGTCCATGCGATGTGTAGTCCGGCATTTGCTCAATAGTCACTGGCCGATTACATCGGTTTCAAGTGATACAGGGACGGTGATTGCCACAGGCTTACCGTCCGCTCGATGTGTGCTATCACCTCCCCCTCGTATTTACTGAGCGGACATTTCCAAATGGAGATGCCTGTGGCACAACATGTACTTCGCATTGCTCAACTAGCAAGCACCAAAAACAAACCGGGCTTATTGCCCGTTAGCCCTGCAACGATCTGGCGATGGGTCAAAGAAGGCCGATTCCCAAAGCCGTACAAGCTGGCATCACAAACCACTGTGTGGGACGCGCAAGCGGTCGAATCATTTTTGACGCAGCAACAGGGGGGCTCCATATGAAAAACGCCCAGCCCCACACGAATGTAGAACCGAGCGCCCTAGAACAGCGCGATATTACGCTTTATCGCGGGGCAGTGCTACTTCTTGAAAGTCGACTACTGACCAGCAAAGGGCGTGTGCTTAGCAAAAAGGCAGTCATAAAACGACAGATCGAAAACTGCCTACCGTACTGCCTACGCCCTGTGGGCGACGGCCTGCACGCCGTCTTTGTGAGCATCAACGGAATGATTGTTGGAATCCGACCCCCTGGCGCAAAAGCGACCCAAGAAAACATCAACCGCTGCAAGGGTTTCTGGCTTCCTGAATGGGCAATAGACCGCCGTTACTTGATGCTGGGATCGTATCTCTGGATGGACTGGGAAGCACTGACTGCTGACTCACCAAAAGAGCGCAATTTGATGACCCTCAGGGCTGCCCGTTCGGCTATCGGTTTTCGCATCAAATTGCGAGGCCGTTACCGGGCCGCTGATTTGCAGCTACAGGCCGAACTCGCAGCGAAAGGCGGTGCAGCATGATCAATGCAGCAACTACCCCAGCTACGCTGCCTAATTGGCTTGCGACACCAGCGCCGCCTGTAGCAGCAACCCATAACCTGCCCCCACCAGCAATGCGAAATTCAAAGCGCTGGCTGGTACACCGCAAGAAGCAACCCTTTTACGTGAACGGCGCTCCACGAAATGGATCGCTAGATTCGCCAGAAGATACAGCGCGACTCGGAACTTACGCCGACGCATTGGCCGCGCTAAACGCTGGTAACTTCGACGGACTAGGCTTCGCCCTAGGGGCTGGCTGGCAGGGCATCGACCTAGACAAGGTTGAAGCCAATGGACTGACCGAACTACTGGCAGAGCTGCCCGGCTACGTAGAGCGCAGCCCTAGCGGCCTTGGATGGCACGCCATTGGGTTTGGCCGTGCGTTTTCAACCTTGGGGGCAAACTCGACGGGCTTGGAGGCATACAGCGGCAAACGGTATTTCACTTTTACGGGTGATCAGGGGCGCGGTGAACCCACAGACATTGCCGACTTTGTGGAGCAGCGGATTGCACCACTCCACGGCAAAGCTAGCCCCATTGATAGCAACAAAAATTCAATCGGCACCACCCTTGCCGAAGGAGGCCGCAATCACGCGCTCACCAGTTTGGCGGGCACCATGCGTAGCCGTGGACTGAGTGAGGCAGCAATCGAGGCGGCGCTACTTGCGGAAAATCTGGCCCGGTGCAATCCACCATTGCCAGAATCTGAAGTTAGACGAATCGCGCACTCCGTTGGCCGCTATCCGATAACAAATGATGTTGCACTCGATGATGCATCCGGGCTATTCAATGCGGTGCCTGATGAAATCGACTGGCCGGAGCCGTTGCCAATACCGGGACTGCCAGCGGTGCCGCCGTTTGATCTTGCGCTCCTGCCAGCCGCTTTGCGCCCTTGGATAGCAGATATTGCCAAACGGCTGCAGGTGCCAGCCGATATGCCTGCAATGTCGGCAGTCACGGCACTTTCTTCAGTTATCGGCAGGCGGTTTCAAATCAGACCGAAAGCGCACGACCACTGGCCTGTTACGCCCAATTTGTGGGGCATGGTTGTCGCTCCCCCCGGGTTCAAGAAGTCCCCCGCTATCGGCCAAACCATGACACCGCTGCATAAGCTTGAGCGCCAAGCGCACAAAGAGCATGAAGCTGCGATGGCAAGTTGGCTGATGGACAAAGAGAGGGTCAACCTCTCCAACAGTGCGGCAAAGTCGGTTGCAACCCAGCAGCTTAAAAAAGACCCGAATGCTGAGGTTGTAAATCTGACACCTGAGCCGGAAGAACCGACACCAAAACGCTATATCGTGAATAACTTTAGCTTGGAGGCACTGGCAGAGGTTCAGATTAGCAACCCCACCGGGGTGCTGGCTTTCGGTGATGAGTTGTACGGCTTGCTCAAGATGGCAGACAAGCCGGGCAACGAAGAACTGAACTCATTCTTGCTCACGGCTTGGAATGGTGATGAGGGCTTCACGTTCGACCGGATTGGCCGGGGTCGCCGATATGTGGAATACGTTTGCATATCCATTCTGGGAGGCATCCAGCCGGGGCGCTTGCAGGAATATCTTACTTTTGGCGGTTCTGGCGGTGCCATTGATAGTGGCTTTTTGAACCGATTCCAATTGATGACATGGCCGGACATGCCCGAGGAATACAACTACATCGACCAAGTGCCCGACAAGGCGGCAGAAGCGGCCTATCTGGCAGTCTTTGAACGGGTTGCAGGTGTGAACCAGTTCCCAAGCTACGAGCCTGCTTCCGTGCCCTGTGATGGGCCAGATGTGCGACAGTTCGACCACCATGCGCAGATGGTTTTTCAAGAGTGGCTGGAGGGCAATGAACGCCTATGCCGTAGCGATACCTTGCCCCCGGTTCTGACCTCTCACCTATCAAAGTTTGCTTCGTTGGTGCCTTCACTGGCATTGATATTTGCAGTCGCTGATGATGTGAAAGGGTCAATTCCGGTGCGGTATGTCGATCAGGCTATTGGATGGGCTGCGTACCTACGGAAACACGCTGAACGCGTCTTTGCTTGCACGACCCGCCCGGATACGGTTCATGCCAAAGCCATGTTGGAAAAGATCAAACAAGGTGCCGTCAAAGATGGGTTCAATGCCCGGGACGTTTATCACAAGGACTGGAGCCTGCTACACCGTGAAGGAGTCGAAAAGGCGGTGGCTTTACTGTGTGATCTCGACTACCTTTGGAAGGGCGAACAGGTGCCAACTGGTAAGGGCAGACCGCCCGGTGCGACTTACCGGATTAATCCCAAGGTCATGCCCTGATTGTCTGAAATGCCCTAGGGGCAGCGCCGACAAAACCGACACAAATGCACTCAACGTATTTTGGAGGTTTTGTCGGCTCACTCCCTAGGGCTTTCTGAGTGAATGACTGCAAGTGTAGGCCCCGATGTACCTTTGCGCGCGCGTGAGTGGCACTGGCCACCACCATCGCGGTCATGCTGGGCACATTGCCGATTGAATGGCGCTTCGCGCTGTGGGCACTGCACCCAACATCACCGCTCTCTAGCGCGTGTCTCTGTAGTTCAGTCAGTGCCAACGGCTTCGCCCTTGGCAAGTTGCACGAGGCTGTCGCGTAGCACTCGCACACTGCGGCCACCCGCTTCGCTTTTACATAACGCCCTGTTTTGTGAAGTAGTCACCAGTCACTGCGCTAAAGCTCCGTTTGTGTTGCCTACCGCTTCGCGCCCTGCGGGTTTACAAAACCGGCGTTATGTAAAGTGGCCTTCGTTGGTTGGGTGGCTGGCCTGCACCGTGGCATCAGTCAGGCGCTGCGCGCATTCACCTAGTCAGTGGCCTGCGGCCAGTCATGTGGTGTGTGCCCCCGCCCACCCTTGTGCTTCGCCGCTGCGCGGCATCAGCCCTGCGCGCTGGTCTGCCCGTCCGCCCCCCGAGGGGGCTCCCTCAGCCCGCGCAGTGTGCCGTTGTAGTACCAAACGAGCCCACACATCCAGTACAGGGACAACGACGCGGGTGCATTGGCCTCCCGCATCATCTCCAACGCCACGGGGTCTTTGAAGTGCCAGTAAATCCAATAACAACCATCCACGGTAAACCACGTCCAAAACAGCATCAAGGGCCATTGCCGCCACTTGCGCTCCACCATGACGTGCATCGACCTTGAAGCCGTCAGATAGGCCAACAGCGCCATGATGAAGCTAATGGGTATGTCCCAGTCAGGTGCTTCATAATGGAACGAGCCAACAACTAGCAAGCCTATGCCGATAGCAAGGGTGGCTAGTTTCCACGGGCGCAGGAGTTCGGTTAAAGTCATTGGCAAAGAAGTACAAGTAAATGACGCACCCAGTCAATTTCAAAAAGGGATATCTAATGATTATCAAACAGCTTTTAATTGCCATTTTTGCAAGCGCGATGATCTCGCCAGCGCAATCGCAAGAGGCCCGCAAGTATGTTGAGTATTGCAGGGCTTCAAACGAAACTCCAGACATGGAGGTTACAAGCTCTGCCGTGTCGATGTACATTGGTTTTTGTCTTGGATTAATGGACGGTGTCCGGGGTGCGAATTTCTATCTAAGAAAAGCCAATTCAGAAGCCGCCTTTTGCGAACCAGCCAGCCTTAAGAACGATGACTTAGCAAAGGTATTTGTTGCGACAATGGATAAGAATCCACATCTTGGGGAACTACGCGGGTCACTCGCAGTATTAGTTGCGCTCAGGAGCGCATTTCCATGCAAAAGCGCTAAGTAAGTAGCCCAGCTAGTCGCTGACCGTAAGGCATACTCTGATGCTGAGATCGAAACCAAAACCGCTAGGCGTGGCCTATGGGCTGATGCAGAGCCCGTGCCGCCATGGGGCTTTAGACACAAAAAATAGAGTACGTGGGGGAAGGTGCACACAATGAATGACATCCTATTGATTTACCTCTCTGGTGCAGTTGCCACTTTACTCTTGCATGTTTTTCACATCGCATTTTTTTGGGCATTTGCATGGCTGACCAATGAGCATGTTCTTAAGAGCAACCTAAAAAAACTCGAAGCCCCAGACCACAGAAAATGGCATGAAAAGCTAGTTGCAAGTTCTGTCCCAATAGCCATTGATGTATTTTTCTCGTGGTTGGCCGTGCCATTCATGGTGTGGAAAATATTCGTTCGGCTACTGACGGTGCTAAAAATGAGATTTGCATCTATCCCGGAAGAAATCAAGAAACTGCGCTTTCCACTCTGGAACAACCCAAACATGTCCACGGAAACAGTTTGGGCCTACTCCAACGCCCTAAGCGTTCTAGGTGGCGACACAGTGGATTGGGGGGAACTCGTTAGACGACTCAATAATTTGGAACTCGCCGTCCCCGATGTCGATAGGGAAAAAGCGATAGAAATTTTCGAAGGGTTGAAGGTAATGCGCCCTCGCCCTGTATACGAGCCGACATCTGAGAATTGGAACTAGAGGAAGCACCTCCACGGATGGAGCCTACCGATTGCCTGAAATCAGACTTCAGGACTAACGAATGAGAGGAATAAAAGTGGTCGAATTACTTCTTGGAATTATTGCAATACTATTGCTTGCAATTTTTGCTCTCATTTGGCATGGCTTAAATGCGATGGGCAGCAATCAGGGGGCAATACATGGGGAGCTAGTAAAGTTGCAAAAGAATCCCGACCCCGATTCGCACGCTTATACAACTGATGATGTTTATCGAATCCTGCTTGAGATAAATGCGCGTATGCGGGACAACAGGTTCTATACGCACAAAGAGAGCAAAGAGATTGATGACCAAAACCAGTATGGCTGAGAGCCATCCACTTTCACGTATCCCCTTAATTTCCCAAAATCCTCTTTTTTTCACAGCGGAAGTCAGCTTTTCCCAGTTTTGGTTTTCCTGAGAGAAGGCGCCTCACTAAAGCTACAAAAAGATTCGCGCCTACGTCCCCCCCTCTCTCTGACAACCTGACCGATTGGGGCTAGGTGAACGCCTGACGTTGCAACGTGGTGCAGGTGGTGGGCATAGGGGCTGCGGTGCTGGTCGAAGGGTGTAAAGCGAGTGCCAAACAGGAGGGCACACTTTCAGAATTGAGGGTACAGATGAGGGGACTGGATAAAAACACCCTTGAAACCCTTATGAATGCTAGTGGTTCTAATGACACAGCTTCCGCCACAGCCCCAAATGACATGCGGCTTTGCTGGTATCGAAGTCATCTCACACACCAAAGGCCGCCTCCGACTAAGAGCCGATTTACGCCTTTTTAGGTCGCCTTCTCCGCATTTGAGTCTGCTTTGGTCTTGCCAAAATGATAGGCATAGTATTTACACGCCTAGGAAATGCCATGCACGCTTTAGCAATGCAAAACGGGAAATTGTTTTTTGACACCTACGTGGCCAGACTGAACGACGCCACCATCGTTGACATTGGCGCGCAAGACGTCAATGGATCCCTTTGAGAAGTGGCACCGCCAGCGGCAAAGTACATCGGCGTAGACTTTGCCAAAGCCAAGGGGGTTGATGTGGTGCTGACTGATCCCTATACCCTCCCTTTTGAAGACAACTCGGTGGACGTGGTTGTGAGCTCTTCGTGCTTCGAGCATTCTGAAATGTTCTGGCTCTTATTTTTGGAGATTGTTCGAATACTCAAACCAGAGGGACTCTTTTACCTG